>JBIIIA010000398.1:0-3439 GCA_044235195.1 Thermoflexales bacterium | reverse complement strand
TTCCTCACTCCTCTTCCCTCTTTCCTCTCCCCCGATCCACTGATACAGCCACGGCCGCTCGCCGTTCGGCACGATCGCCGGGTCCACCGGCAGCTGGATCGTCACCGGGTTCGTCAGCGAGGCCAGCGGCACCCAGTTCAGCAGCGCGTCCAGTCGGAACGAATACATCAGCACGCTGCCCGGCACGCCCGGTTCGGGCGGCAGCGGCGTCATCGTCAGCACGAACGTGCCGTCCACTCCCTGCGACGGGATCGTCAGCACCACGCCGTCCGTCGTCGTGAACACGCCGCCCGTCTGGGCGTCGACCGTGACCGCCTCCGGCGCCACGTACGTGAACGCGTCCGCCGCCGTCACCGAGCCTTCGGCCGTGGTCACCACCACGTCCACGCTCTCGCCCGCCGTCCCCGGCGGCATCACGAACGCGATGCGCCCGTCGTTCACGATCGTGAACGGCACCGACGCCCCGTCCACCGTCACCGTCAGCGCCGCCGCGAATCCGCTGCCGAAGATCTGCACCGGCATTCCGCCGGCTTCCAGGCCCGTACCCGGCCACACCCGGTCGATCGTCGCCAGGTCGGTCGACTCGGCCACCGTCACCACAACCGTGTAGGTCTCGGTCGTGGTGAGGTCTGCGGCAGTGATAGTGATAGTGATCGTGGTCGCGCCGGAGGCGGCGATGTCGCACGTCGACGGTGATGCGTTCCCCGGCGAGCACGTTCCGCCCGTCGTCGCGTACGCCACCGTCGCGCGGACGTCGTTCGTCGTCGCCGTCACCGCCGCGCTCGTCGTCCCGTTCGGCATTTCCGCCGTGTACGACTTCGTGCTGCTCACGAACGTCGGCGCGAGCACTCCCGGCGCGAGCACCAGGTCCGCCAGCGCCGCGTCGCTCGACGCACTCGCATCCGCTACCGTCACCACGACCGTGTACGTCTCGGTCGTCACGGTGTCCTCGGCGGTCACCAGCACGGTGATAGTCGTCGCGCCGGACGCCGCAATCGCGCAATCCGACGGCGACGCATTCCCCGGCGAGCACGTTCCGCCCGTCGACGCATACGCTACCGTGGCGCTGACGTGGTTCGTCGTCGCCGTCACGGCCGCGGACGCCGTCCCGAACGGCACCTCCGCCGTGTATTCCATCGTCGTGCTCACGAAGGCCGGCGAAAGTTCACCCGGGTCGATCGCCAGCTCCGCCAGCGTCGCGTCGTCCGACGGCACGCCGAGGATCACCCGCACCGGGCTGGCTTGATCCTTGGTGTCACCGTTGCCCACCTGACCGTTGTCTCCCTTCCCCCAGCAGTACACGTCGCCGTCGTCCTGCATCGCGCAGCTGCCGTCGTAGCGGCTGCCCAGGTCCACCAGTCCACTCAGCGGCTCACCGCCCAGCGCCACCGGCACCGTGACCGCACGCATCTCTCCATAGCTCGAGCCGACATTGCCGCTGCCCAGCGAGTTGCTGTAGTTGTCACCCGAGCAGTACGCGTGGCCGTTCCGGCTCAGCGCGCACGTGTGATAGATGCCCGGCGCCGGCAGCGCCATGTTCGTCAGCGCCGCCTCCGTTCCCTTCAACGTCGTCGTCACCGGCAGCAGGCGATCAGTAGTCGTGCCATCCCCCATCACCGAGTAGTCGTTCGCGCCCCAGCACCAATACCCGCCGTCGCTCTGCGCCGCACAGGCGTTGTCCTCGCCGACCCGCACTTTCGCCACGCCGCCCAGCACACCCGTCCCGGTGCTGTCCTTCACCGTCACCGGCGTCGTCGTCGAGATCGGGTTCGTCGATCCGCTCCCGAACAGCCCGTAGTTGGCACCCCAGCACTGCACTTCCCCGTTCGTCCGCACCGCGCACGCACCCGCCGTGCCCGCACCGATCCACGCCGCGTCCGTCAGCCCGGGCACCGCCTCCGGCAGCGTCGTCCCGGGGATCGCCCACATCATCTCGCCCCAGCACACCACCGACCCGCCGTTCACGATCGCACACGCAAAAGTGCTGCCCACCGCCAGGCCCGTCGCCCCCGTCAGCGGCCCCGTCCCGGCCGTGTTCCACACGTCCGTCAGCGTCTCGCTCGCCCCCAGCACGCCGTTCCCCAGCTGGCCGCTGCCGTCCGCACCGGCGCACTGCACTCCGCCGTTGCTGCGCAGCACGCACGTGTGATTCGTCCCCATCCCGACATCTACCGTGTCCGTCACGCCGCTCATCGTCACCGGCACCGACGAATCCACCGTCCCGCCGATGCCCAGCTGCCCGTCGCCGTTCTTGCCCCAGCACAGCACATACCCGGTCTTCAACACCACGCACATATGCTCCGCCGCCGGGCCGGTTCCCAGCCGCAGCACCGGCGCCGCTGTCGGGCTCTTCTTGGCCAGCACCGTAACCATGTAGCTGGCCGTCACATTGTCCACCGACGTAACCGTGGCCGTCACCTGCGTCGTCCCCGGCAACGTCACCGGGCAGCCCGCCGCAGTGCACACCCCGGCCGACGAGGCATACGACACGACCGCCGACGTCGGCACCGGCGTCCCCGTCAACGTGATCGTGCTGACGTCTTCGACGGACACCGTATACGCCATCGTGGTGCTCACGAACGCCGGCGTCAGATCGCCGGGCGAGACCGTTAGTGCACTCAGCGCAGGCACGCCGAGGATCACCCGCACCGGGCTGGCCTGATCCGTGGTGTCGCCGTTGCCCATCTGCCCGTCATCGCCGTTCCCCCAGCAGTACACGTCGCCGTCGTTCTGCATCGCGCAGCTGCCGTCGTAGCGGCTGCCCAGGTCCACCAGGCCGCTCAGCGGCTCACCGTCCAGCGCCACCGGCACCGTGATCGCACGCGTCTCCGAGCCGCTCTTGCCGATGCCCAGCGATTTGCTGTAGTTGCTGCCCGAGCAGTAGACGTAGCCATTCTTGCTCAGCGCGCACGTGTGATACGACCCCGGCGCCGGCAAGGCGATGTTGGTCAGCGCCGCCGACGTACCCTTCAATGTCGGCGTCACAGGCAACAGTCTGTCGGTAGGCGTGCCATCGCCGATCGTGTAATCTTCATTTTCCCCCCAGCACCAATATCCTCCGTCGGTCTGCACCGCACAGGCATAGTACTCGCCGACCCGCACCTTCGACACGCTGCTCAGCACGCCTGTCCCGGTGCTGTCCTTCACCGTCAACGGCGTCGTCGTCGAGACCGGGCTCGTCGATCCGCTTCCGAACAGCCCGGAGGAGTTCCCCCCCCAGCACTGCACTTCCCCGTTCGTCCGCACTGCGCACGCACCCGCTGTGCCCGCACCGATCCATGCTGCGTCCGTCAGTCCGGGCACCGCCTCCGGTAGCGCCGTCCCCGGGATCGCCCACGTCATCTCGCCCCAGCACACCACTGACCCGCCGTTCACGATCGCACACGCAAAGCGACTGCCCGCCGCCAGGCCCGTCGCCCCCGTCAGCGGCCCCGTCCCG
>JBIIIA010000397.1:0-3451 GCA_044235195.1 Thermoflexales bacterium | reverse complement strand
ACCGCCGATTTGGCATATCAGCTGTCGGACGTTCAGAAGAGCCGAAAGCGATGTCCCCTTGTGAGGGGTCAGGGGGTGAGGCGTAGGCGACGGCGAAATTTCGCCCCGCGGCGGATGCACCCTTCACTCGGATGCCTGGCCATCTGACCGGTTATGATTGCCGCTTGCAATGCCAAAGCGCACCGACATTCAGTCGATCCTGATCATCGGATCCGGTCCCATCGTCATCGGCCAGGCCTGCGAGTTCGATTACTCCGGCGTCCAGGCGTGCAAGGTTCTTCGACGCGAGGGCTATCGCGTCATTCTCGTCAACAGCAATCCGGCGTCGATCATGACCGATCCGGAATTCGCCGATGCCACGTACATCGAGCCGCTGACTGCCGAGATCATCGAGAAGATCATCCAAATCGAGAAGCCCGATGCGCTCCTGCCGACGGTCGGCGCGCAGACGGCGCTGAACCTCGGCGTCGAGCTCGAGGAGAAGGGCATCCTTAAAAAGTACGGCGTCGAATTGATCGGCGCCAAGGTCGATGCCATTCGCATCGCCGAAGATCGCGAGCTGTTCAAGCAGGCGATGCTGGCCAACGGCCTGAACGTGCCGATGGGCGAGACCGTCACTACGGTCGCGCAGGCGCTCGAAGTCGCGAAGAAGACGAACTACCCGGTGCTGATCCGGCCGTCGTTCACGCTCGGCGGCAGCGGCGGCGGCATCGCGTACGACGAGGAAGATCTGAAGGTCAAGGCCGACAAGGGCCTGCGCGCCAGCCCGGTGCATCAGGTGTTGATCGAGCAGAGCGTGATCGGTTGGAAGGAATTCGAGCTCGAAGTGATGCGCGACCGCGCGGACAACTTCGTGGTGGTGTGCTCGATCGAGAACATCGACGCGATGGGCGTGCATACCGGCGACAGCATCACCGTCGCGCCGGTGATGACGCTGACGGACCGCGAGCTGCAGCGCCTGCGCGACATGGCCAAGGTCGTCATGCGCGCGGTGGGCGTCGAGACGGGCGGCAGCAACGTGCAGTTCGCGGTGAACCCGGCGAACGGCGAAGCGCTGGTGATCGAGATGAACCCGCGTGTGTCGCGCTCGTCGGCGCTGGCGTCGAAGGCGACCGGCTTCCCGATCGCCAAGATCGCCGCGCTGCTGGCGGTGGGCTACACGCTCGACGAAATCCCGAACGACATCACGAAGAAGACGCCTGCGTCGTTCGAGCCGTCGCTCGACTATATGGTGGTGAAGTTCCCTCGCTGGGCGTTCGAGAAATTTCCCGGCGCCGACGACACGCTCGGCCCGCAGATGAAGAGCGTGGGCGAGGTGATGGCGATCGGCCGCACGTTCAAGGAAGCGTTCATGAAGTCGCTGCAGGGGCTCGAGATCGGCCGCATCGGCCTCGAGGCGCTGCGCACGCCCGGTGACGCGATTTCGCGCCCGACGGCGCGCCGCATGTTCGACGCGCTCGACGAGCTGCGCCGCGGCATGAGCGCCGACGAAGTGCATGCGCTGACCGGCTTCGACCCGTGGTTCATCACGCAGTTCCAGCAGCTGATGGAAACCGAAGCGGTGCTGCGCGCCGCGCCGCTGGCCGATGCATCGCGCGACCTGCTGCTGCGCGCCAAGCGCGAGGGCTTCGGCGACGCGTACATCGCTGCGCTGACCGGATCGACGGCCGGCGAAGTGCGCGCGCATCGCAAAGCACTCGGCGTCGCGGCGTCGTATTCGCTGATCGACACGTGCGCTGCGGAATTCGAATCACAGACGCCGTACATGTATTCGCACTATGACGGCTACGACGAAAGCGGCGTGCTGCGCCCGGGCGCGCAGAAGCGCCAGAAGGTGATGATCCTCGGCGGCGGCCCGAATCGCATCGGGCAGGGCATCGAGTTCGACTTCTGCTGCGTGCATGCCTGCTACGCGCTGCGCGATCTGGGCTTCGAGACCATCATGGTCAACTGCAACCCGGAGACGGTCAGCACCGATTACGACACGGCCGACCGGCTGTATTTCGAGCCGCTCACGTTCGAGCATGTGATGAACGTGTGGGAAACCGAATGTGCGCTGGCCGGTGCGCCGGTGCCGGTGCTGGTGCAGTTCGGCGGGCAGACGCCGCTGAACCTGGCGCAGAAGCTGAAGGACGCCGGCGTGCCGATCTGGGGCACGTCGCCCGATGCGATCGCGCTGGCCGAGGATCGCAAGCAGTTCGCGGAAATCCTGAACGAGCTGGGCATTCCGCAGCCGGAGAACGGCAATGCCATGTCGCTCGACGAAGCCAAGGTCGTGGCGCAGCGCATCGGCTATCCGGTGCTGGTGCGGCCGAGCTACGTGCTCGGCGGCCGCGCGATGGGCATCGTCTACGACGAATCGGATCTGCAGCATTACATCGAAGAGGCCACGCGCGTGTCGCCCGATGCGCCGGTGCTGATCGACCGCTATCTCGAGGATTCGTTCGAGCTGGATGTCGACGTGGTCGCCGACGGCGAGCGCGTGGTGGTCGGCGGCATCATGGAGCAGATCGAAGAGGCGGGCGTGCATTCGGGCGACAGCGCGTGCGTGCTGCCGCCGCTCAAGGTCAGCGAATATCACCTGAACATCATTCGCGATTACGTGGAGCGCATCGGCCTGCGCATCGGGGTGAAGGGCCTGATGAACGTGCAGTTCGCCATCAAGGACGAGATCGTCTACGTGCTCGAGGTGAACCCGCGCGCCAGCCGCACGACGCCGTTCGTGTCGAAGGCCACCGGCGTGCAGCTGGCGAAGATCGCCGCGCGCATCGCCGTCGGCCAGACGCTCGAGCAGATCGGCTTCGTCGAGGAGCCCGAGCTCGACGGCTTCTTCGTCAAGGAAGTGGTGTTGCCGTTCGGCAAATTCCCGACAGCGATGGTGCGGCTCGGCCCGGAGATGCGCAGCACCGGCGAGGTCATGGGCCATGCTTCGAGCTTCGGCCAGGCGTACGCCAAGGCCGAGCTCGGCGCCGGCGAACGACTGCCGACGCAGGGGCGGGTGCTGATCACGGTCAACGACAACGACAAGCCTGCGGCGATCAAGATCGCGCGCGATCTGCATCGGCTGGGCTTCGAGATCGTGAGCACGCGCGGTACTGCGGAATTCCTGGCGCAGTTCAAGGTGCCGGCCACCGGCGTGAACAAGGTCAGTGAAGGTTCGCCGCACGTGGTGGACATGATTCAGAAGGGCGAGATCGCGCTGGTGCTGAACACCGTGCTCGGCCAGCGCAGCTACACCGACGGCCAGGCGATCCGCGCCGCGGCGATCGCCAATCGCACGCCGCTGCTGACGACGCTCAGCGCAGCGTCGGCGGCGGTGAGCGCCATCCGCGCGCTGCAGACGCGCGACATGAAGGTGCGCAGCCTGCAGACGCATCACGCGATGTAGCGGGCGGACGGCGGAGAGTGATAGTAGGGAGTGATAGTAGGGAGTGATAGTGATAGTAGAGAG
>JBIIIA010000396.1:0-3455 GCA_044235195.1 Thermoflexales bacterium | reverse complement strand
CTCGTATCCCCAGTAGCCGTCGTTGCTGGTAATCCCCGCCATGCGACGTGTGTTTTCCCATAGCACCGCGCGATGGTCGCGCAGCGAGGCGGTCGTGCGCAGCGTGTAGGTCGGCCGCGGCATGCAGTCGAGGAATTCGCGCCGCAGCAGCGGGGTCGCCCAGCGTTTGGCATTGTGCTGATGCAGGATGCGCGCGGCGAGCGGGTCGAGGATTTCTCCGCGCACGATGCCGCGCAGGCGGCGCTTCTCGGTCGCGGCGAAGTTGCGCACGAGACGCGCCGCCTCGCCCCAGCGCAGCGCCAGGATGCATTCCCATACATAGCCGCCGCCGTACTGCGTCACGGAAAATTCTCCGCCGACGCCGTCGAACAGCGTCTTCGCTCCGTGCTCGCGGGCGGCGGCGGCGAAGGCGGCGTACTGATAGTGACGCGAGGTGAGCATCGGCGTCGATCCGCCGCGCAGGATCTGCTCCAGGTCGTCGAACGGCCCGCGCCATGGGTCGCTCACGTAGATGCGCTTGAGGTTCGGGAAGACGTCCATCTCGTCAATGAACGCGCGCTCGTCGCGCAGCGTCGGATCGGCGCCGTCGGGCAGCACGGCCGAGAGTGAGATCAGCTCGCGGCCTTGTTCGGCCAGGATCGTGGCGGCGACGGCGCACAGGATCGAGGAATCCAGGCCCCCGCTCAGCAGCGCGGCCACCGGGTGCGCGGTGCGCAGCCGTGCGCGCACTTCGTCGAACAGCGCCGTGCGGATGGCATCGATCCACTCGTCGTCGCTGCGGTACGGGAAGTCGCGGATTTCCGGGCGCCAATACGTGCGGGCCTGCGGTTCTCCGCCTGCGGAAAACGTCATCACGCTGGCCGCCGGCTGGCGGCGCACGCCTTCGTAGTACGTGACGGTCGGTTCACTCAGCATGCCGGCCGGGTAGGCCAGTGCGGCGATCTTCGTCAGGTTCGGCTGCGGCGCCCGCCCGGGGATGGCGACGATGGCGCGCATGTCGCTGGCGAAGTGCCAGACGCCGTCGTGCTGCGCGTAGAAGATCGGCGGCGCGCTCGTGCGGCTGTTCGCGGTGACGAGCCGGCGGGCGCGGCCATCCCACACGGCGGCGACGTATTCGCCCTGCAGGTGTTCGGCGAACGCCGAATTCCAGCGCACGTACGCCGCGCAGACCAGCGCGCCGTCGGCCATCGCCCGCCCGGCCGCGGCCTCGATGCCGAGCGCGCGGATCAGCTCTTCACGGTTGTCCAGGCGCCCTTCGAGCACCACGGCGACCTGCGCGTCTGCGTCGTGCCACGGCGCGCACGCGTGCTGGTCCTCGGGCGTGATGCGCAGCCAGTGCTGGCCGAGCGCGACGCCGTGCCCGACCCAGCGATCGGTGCCGTCCGTGCCGCGGTGGCGCGTGGCGTCGAGCATCGCGGCGAGCGCATCGCCGGCGCTCGGGCGCGCCTGCGGGTCGAAAATTCCGCAGATCATTCGGCGACGAGCAGGCCGGCTTCGAGCAGCTGTTCACGCAGCGCTGCCGCGTCGGCGCGCACGCGCTCGGCTGCGACGCCGTATTCAGCGCACATGGCGCCCACGACGGCGTCCATGTCGCCGTCGTGCTCGACCGCCAGCTGCCAGATGCGCTTGCCGGTGGCGTGCAAGCTGAAATACACCGACGTCGTCAGGTTCAGCAGCACGATCTCATTGCCGAGATCCTGATGAAGGGTGTTAGGAGAGATTTTCCAAGTGGACATGGATGAAGGGGATGGTAGCACGGGAACAGAGCGAGGAAAGAGGAAAGAGAGGCTGACACAGCCCTCTCTTTCCTCACTCCTCTCCCCTCTTTTCTTTCTGCTGCGCCACAATACGCCCCATGAATCTGCTCCTCACCAACGCCAATATTTACACGGTGAACCCGCGGCAGCCGCGCGCGACGGCCATCGCCATCGCCAACGACCGCATCGTCGCCGTCGGCACGGACGCCGAGATCGACGGCGTGCGCCTGCCGAACATGCAGCGCGTCGACCTCGGCGGCGCGTTCGTGCTGCCCGGCCTGATCGACTCGCACCTGCATCTGCAGCACACGGCAATGGCGATGCTGTCGGTCGACCTGGACGAGGTGCCGTCGGTGGAGGAGGCGATTCGCCGCGTGCGCGCGCGCGCGGCGGCCACGCCGAAGGGCGCATGGATCACAGGCTGGGGCTGGCAGCAGGCGGTCTGGTCGCCGCCGCATTTCCCGCACGCGCACGACCTCGACGCGGCGACGACTGATCACCCGGTGTTGATGAGCGCCAAGAGTGGCCACGCCTCGTGGGTGAACAGCGTCGCGCTGCGTCTGGCCGGCATCACGCGCGACACGCCCAATCCGGCCGGTGGCGAGATCGTGCGCGACGAACACGGCGAGCCGACCGGTGTGCTGCTCGAGGACGCGATGAGCCTGGTGAGCAGCCTCGTGCCGCCGCCGTCGAACGACTACGCCGACGACGCCGTCGCCGCCGCCATGCGCGCGATGCTCGCGGCGGGCCTCACCGGCGTGCACTGCATGGACGGCGACGGCGGCATCGAGTCGTTCAAGACGTACCAGCGCGTGCGCGAGAGCGGCCGCGCGACGCTGCGCGTCACCAAGATGCTGCCGGTGCAGGACCTCGACGAAGTCGCCGCCGTCGGCCTGCGCAGCGGATTCGGCGACGACTGGCTGCGCCTCGGCAATATCAAAATCTTCACCGACGGCGCGCTCGGCCCGCGCACGGCGTGGATGGTCGATGGCTACGAAGGCCAGTCGGACAATCACGGCATCTCGATCTGGGACCCGGAGCAGATCGTCGAGTTCACGACGAAGGCGCACGCCGCCGGCTTCGGCGTGACGGTGCACGCGATCGGCGACCGCGCCAATCACGAGGCGCTGAACGCCATCGAAGCCTCGCGCCGCGCGCAGGGCGTGCGCGGCATCTATCGCGATCGCATCGAGCACGCACAGGTGCTGCTGCCGCAGGACATTGCGCGCTTCGCGCAGCTCGACGTCATCGCCGCGGTGCAGCCGATTCACGCCACGCAGGACATGCGCATGGTCGATTCGTCATGGGGCGCGCAGCGTGCGCCGTACGCGTACGCCTTCCGCTCGCTGTGGAACGCCGGCGTGCGCCTGGCCTTCGGCTCCGACGCGCCCGTCGAAACGTTCGACCCGCTCGTCGGCATCCACGCCGCCGTCACGCGCAAGCGCCGCGACGGCGCGTACGCCCCGGCCGGCTGGCAGCCGCAGGAATGCCTCACCATCGACGAGGCCATCTACGGCTACACGCTGGGCGCGGCCTGGTCGGGCTACGCCGAACGCAGCGTCGGCTCGCTCGAAGCCGGCAAGCTGGCCGACCTCGTGGTCCTCGACCGCGATTTGACCGCGATCCCGGCCGATGAAATTCCGCACGCGCGCGTACACCGCGTCATGATCGGCGGCGAGTGGGCGTAGGGGAGGGGAG
>JBIIIA010000072.1:0-11279 GCA_044235195.1 Thermoflexales bacterium | reverse complement strand
CGCGTCACCGTTGCCCTCGATCAGTGCAGCGACCTCGTCGGCGCTCACCAGCCGCAGCCCAGCGCGCGCGGCGCGTTCGAGCTGGCCGCTCGTCGCCAGCGCCTGCACCTGGCGCGGATACGTCACGCCGGCCGATCCGTTCAGCTCACGCAGGCCCAGCCCCTGTAACCGCCGCATCTCGTGTGCGCTCTCGATCAGAAGCTCCGCGCGGAACATCTGCGGCGCGGACGCACCGCCTTCCTGCTGCAGCGGCTTGCGCAACGCCGCCGCGCGTGCGCTCGGCGTGCTCACCACCGACGCCGCCGTGAGCAGCGCCGCCATCACCACGGACACGAACTTTCCGAACCGCATGTAGCTTCCCTCGTCGCCTGCGCATCTCCGGCGCAAACAACGAATTCATGGTGCAGGGGAAATTCGCGTGTGTCTACCAGCCGCTGTTGTGCCGAGCAACAACCCGCCATATCTCCATGCAACTATTCCCCCCTTGACGACCCCATCGGTTTGCGTCACCCTTCCGGCCATCCCCATGGCCCTCGCACTCGGATCCGACTTCGCCGACAAGCGCTTCTTCCTGCAACATCTGCTTCACCGCGGCGCCGCCTGCGACGTGTGGATCGTGCTCGACCGCCGCAGCAGCCGCCGCGCCGTCCTTCGCATCCGCGAATTCACCGACGCCGCCAAGACCGTGCGCGTCGATCTGCTGCGCCGTCGCTTCCGCCGTGAAATCGAGGTGCGTGACCGTCTGCAGTTCGCCGCGCGCGCGCACATATCGACGGCCACGGAATTTCTCGAACTGCCCGACGCCATCGCTCTGCTCTCCGAGTACGCCGCCCGCGGCAGCCTCGCCGACATCCTGCGCAATGGTCTGCCCCCGCTCGACCAAGCGCTCACCTGGCTGCGCCACGCCGCCGCCGGCCTGCACTCGCTGCACCGGCAGGGCATCATGCACCGCGACGTCGCACCGTCGCACATCTACGTCGACGACGCCGGCACCGCCAGAATCGGCAGCCTCGGCCACGCGCAAACGCCCGCGTCGCTGCAGCAGGATCACGAGCCGCACCCCGGCGCCGCCGGATACCTCAGCCCGGAGCACGCACTGCCGCATCCGCTCACGCCCACCTCCGACGTCTACGGCCTTGGCTGCGTGGCCTTCGAACTGCTCACCGGCCGCGCATGGGCGATCAGCCGCGCGTCGATCACCGCGCCGTCGCAGCTGAACGCCGCCATCCCGCGCTGGCTCGACGACGCCGTCCTGCGCATGCTCGCGCCCACCCCCGGCCTGCGCCCCGACGACGCACACGATCCGACCAAGCGCTTCGTCGACATGGCCGGCGTACTGCACGCGCTCGAGCACACGACGCCGGCCAAGACGACCCTGCCCGCCGTCGTCGACGACCCGCGCGACAGCGCCGTCGTGCGCAGCCTCGAATGGCTGCAGCTGCAGCTCGAAGCGACGCAGCGCAAGAGTGAACAACTGCTCGGCGCGAACGACGACCTGCGACAGCGCATCGACCAGCTGCAGCGCAAGTCCGCACAACACGCCACTCGTCTGCAGCGCCGCACCTTTCTCGCCGCCGGGATCGGCATCCTCGCCGGCGTCGCCGCGAAAACGCTGAGCGATGTGCTGCTCCCCGCGACGCCCGCTTCGATCGTCATCGACAGCATCGCGCCGCCGTCGCCCACGACGACGATTCCGCCGCTGGCCCCGACGTTGATGCGTGCAGCGGCGACGCCGGTGCCCGGCGTCGTCGTCGAACTTACGCGAGACATCGCACTCGAACTGGTGCGCGTGCCGGCCGGCCGCTACCTGCTCGGCAGCGATCCGCGGCGCGACGCACAGACGAAATCCGACGAAATGCCGCAGCAGGCGTACGACCTGCCGGAGTTCTGGATCGGCCGCACCGAAGTGACTATCGCGCAGTTCGCCGCATTCGTGAAGGACGACGCACACGTCACCACCGCAGAAAGAGACGGGTATTCCCTCGTGCTGGTCGACGGCGTCGCGCGCGAACTGCCGGGCGCCGACTGGGCGCATCCGTTCGGCTCGAGCAGCAGCGCGGCGAACATGGCGAACTTCCCGGTCACGCACGTGAGCTGGGACGACGCCGCACGCTTCTGCAACTGGCTGTCGCGGCGCAGCGGCCTCGACGTGGCCCTGCCCGGCGAGGTCGAATGGGAAGCAGCAGCGCGCGGGCCGGACGGGCGCACGTATCCGTGGGGCGAAGATCGTCCGGAATCTTTCCGCGCCAACTTCGACATGCTGCTGAAAGGCGCGACGCCGGTGGGCACGCTCGACGTGCGCTTCGCCAGCCCGTGCGGCGCACTGGACATGGCGGGCAACGTGTGGGAGTGGACGCGCAGCCAGTACCGCAGCTATCCGTATGAATACGAAGATGGGCGCGAAGGGCTGGAGAGCCGCAGCGAGCGCGTGCTGCGCGGCGGCGGATTCGACAGCTCGTTCGACATGCTGCGCAGCACACAGCGCCTCGCCGCACTGCCGACGGCGCACGCGTACCACTTCGGCTTTCGGGTGCGAGTGCGGAAGTAGTTGTTGCAAATTCCCTCCGCACACACATACTCCCTCACCATGCCGGGCCGCATGCGCTCCGCCCCGGCGAAGGAGTGCGAGTGCCCGCAGCCCAAGACGTCAAAGCACTGGTCTCGTTCATCGCCGCGCTCGCCATCGGCGTGGCCGTCGCACCCGCGCGCCCGTCCGCCGCGCAGGCCGCACCGCCCACCCTCGTCGATTTCTGGGACGGCCGCGCCGCCTTCGTCCCCGACATCCTGCAGACCGGCCAGCCGATGGGCGAGTCCGACACGCTCGTCCTCCCCGACGGCACGCTGCGCTCATATATTCACGCCAGCCACCGCTCCGCCGGCGTCACCGATTCCTGCGGCCAGCCGGTCGAATTTCCCGGCTGTCTGGTCGTGCTCTCCAGCGTCGACGCCGGGCGCTCCTTCCACTACCCGAACCCGCCGACCTGCGCCATCCCCTGCCGCACCTGCCCCTGCTCCTCCGAGAGGGATCACATCGATCAGCAGCAGTACCCGCGCGTGCACTTCGACGGCCGCACGCACTGGATGGTCTACGAATGGCGCGGCCGCGCCTACCTACGCAGCTCGCCGGACGGCCTGCGCTGGTCGCACTGGACGCACGTGGCCGATTCGCTGCACTGGAAGAAATGGCTGCGCCCGTGCTCGCCCCCGGAAACCATCGGCCCACACCCGTTCGTCGCCGACGGCTACGAATGCCTGCGCGGCGGCCCGCCCGGGCTGTTCGTCGACGCCGGCGTCATCTATGTATTCCTCCCGCAGGGCCAGAACCCCGGCTCACTCGGCTGCTTCTTCCGCCGCACCGATCAGCCGCGCGCGCGCTTCCGCCCGTGCACGCACAACCCGCTATTCACCGGTGCGCCCGCGTACGGCCCGCTCGATCTCCGCGACGCCGCCGCGCATCCGTTCTTCGACTTCCGCACCGTCAGCTCCGCCGAAGTGATCGTCCTCGGCGCGGGCGCCGAACGCCGCTTCTACGCGCTGTACGAAGGCATCCGCGGCCCCGGCCCGGGCGACCCCGGCGACTCGCAGTTCGGGCTCGGCCTCGCCCGCTCCACGACGGCCGCCATCGACGGGCCGTGGGAAAAATATCCCGGCAACCCGATCGTCGTCCCATTGCCCGGCAACATCGGGCTCGGCCACGCCGACCTCGTCGTCCTCGACGGCGTCACGCACCTGTACACCTCCACCAACGGCTGGACGCGCAGCCGTCTGGCGCTGCGCTGGAAGTGAGGACGGCGGAGGCGTGGCGAGTAGACAAGTTACGATGCCATGCCTCACGACGAGCCACTATGCCCCACCATTCTGCACTCCGTTCCACGCGTCCATTTCGGGCTGCGGTCGGCATCATGCAGCAGTTGCTCCCTTAGCTGTCACGCCGCGTCCCGAGCGCGCCGCTGCCCAATTACCTTTTGAGTCAATGGTTGTACATCGGGCGCATGAATCGTCCGGCTCGGCGGCCGGATCATCCGCGAGCGGAGCTGTACGACGCACTGAACGACCGCATGGTTCACGACCGGTGGCACGATTTTCATCGACTGTGCGTGGACAAGGTCACCGCAAAAGACATCGCTTCCCGCCTTGCGCCGAACATTCGCACGGCGAAAACGATCGCGCTGCTCGATATGCACGCCGAACACACGATCGCCGACGTCAAAAACATGCTGCAGCCGTACGTCGGCCGACAGCTCGTGGCCAAGCCGGCGCACAGCTGCGGCGGCTTTCTCGATTTATCTCGACCTCTCACGCCGAAAGCTCTGACCGACTTGCACTCGTGCGCCGTCGCCGACTATTTCTACACGCTGCGCGAGACGCAGTATCTGGGGCTGCCGCGCCGAATCATCGTCGAAGAAAATTTGGGAGGTGAAGCGGCACCGAACGAATACAAATTCCACTGCGTCTTCGGCCAGCCACTCATGGCGCAAATCGACATCGGTCGCTTCGGCGACCATCGCCGCGCGCTCGTCCTCGCGGACGACTTCCGCTGGCGCCCCGGCAATTTCGGCGCACCGCCTTTTGCCGAACCTCCGCAACAGCCGCCGACGTGGGACGCCATGATGCAACTCACGCGCGAGCTTTGTCGCCCATTCGACTTCGTGCGCATCGATCTCTACGACACCCCTGACGGCATCTTTTTTTCGGAGTTCACCTTCACTCCGTCGGCAGGCACCGGCTTCGCTCGCCACCCGGATATTCGGCTGCTGTTCGATCGCGAATGGCAGAAAAGAAGTCGCCGCGCTCACCTTCGCCACAGCTGCGTGCACTATCATTGGCACCGCTAACGAAATGACCAAACCCGAAGTGCTCGCCCAAATGCTGCTCGAGACGCTGCCCCTCATGGGGCAGCATGTCGCGCGCACGATGCGCCTGCCCGGCTGCAACACCGCCGGCGCCGAAATTCATACACTCATCCATGTGCGCATGCTTCACGAGCTCGAGGGCGGGCCGAAGACTTTTCAGCAGCTGCTGGCGTCGCGCGGCGTGACGGCAGCCACGCTGTCGCGTTCGATCGACGCCATGGTCAAGCACGGCTGGATCGAGCGCGTCCCGCACCCCGAGGATCGCCGGCAGGTGCTGCTGCAATCCACCGACGCAGGGCACCGCTACTTTCACGAGATGGTAGACAACGCACGCGCGCAGCTGGCGCGCTCACTGAGCGAGCTCGACGACGGTGAACGCGAGACGGTCCTCGCCGCACTTCACCTGCTGCGCCGCGCGCTGATTCAAACGTCGTAAACGCAGCAGACCCGGCGACGAAATCCTAGCCGCCGCAGCGCACTGCATTTTTTCAATCCATGAAGCATTTACGCAGATCCCTCATCTTTTTAAAGCCCAGCGCACTGCCCATGGCAGGCGCGGTGATCAGCCTCGTCGCCGTGCTGATCTCGAACCTGCTCAGCCCGCAGTTCCTGCAGCGCGCCATCGACGACGGCATCGTCGTCGGCAATCAGGACGCCATCGTCAACGCCGTCGTCGCACTGCTGGCCCTCGCTCTGATGCGCGGCGTGTTCAGCTTTCTGCAGACGTACCTGCTCGAACAGGTCTCGCAGAACGTGGCCTTCGACATGCGCAACCGGCTGTTCAACAAACTGAGCGACCTGAGCTTCAGCTACCACGATCAGCAGCAGACCGGCCAGCTGATGACGCGCGTGACGAGCGACGTCGAAGTCATCCGACAGTTCATCGGCCAGGGCCTGCTGAACCTGATCGCGGCGATCGTCACCGTCGTCGGCGTGATCGCGGTGCTGATCGCCACGAACTGGCAGCTGGCGCTGGTCGAACTCGCTTCGATCCCGGTCATCTTCGCGCTGATCGGCTTCTTCATCTCGAAGGTGCGGCCGCTGTTCGGCGTGGTGCAGTCGCGCATCGGCGCGCTGAACACCATCCTGCAGGAGAACCTGGCCGGCATCCGCGTGGTGCGCGCGTTCGCGCGCGAACCGCACGAAGAAAAGCGCTACCTCGAAATGAACACGGCGCTGATGGACGTCAACATCACCATCAACAAGCGCTCGTCGGTGGCATTTCCGCTGACGTTCCTCACGGTCAACGTGGCCACGCTGCTGGTGGTGCTCGTCGGCGGACTGAAGGTCATCAACGGCACGCTGACGATCGGCACGCTCGTGGCATTCCTGAGCTATCTCGTGGTGCTGATCGGGCCGGTCTTCGGCATTGGATTCCTGGCGACGGCCATCAGCCGCGCCGGCGTCTCAGCCGAGCGCGTGTTCGAAGTCTTCGACGCGCGCAACGACGTGGAGGAAAAGCCGAACGCCGTGACGCTCGGCGCCATCCGCGGCGACGTCGAATTTCGCAACGTCACGTTCCGCTTCGCCGGCGCCGAGCAGCCGGCGCTCGACGATGTGTCGCTCACCGCGCCGAGCGGCACGACCGTCGCCATCATGGGCCGCACCGGCAGCGGCAAGAGCTCGGTGATCAACCTGATCCCGCGCTTCTACGACCCGCAGAAGGGCAGCATCCTGGTGGACGGCATCGACGTGCGCGACGTCACGCTCGAATCGCTGCGCGCGAACATCGGCATGGTGCTGCAGGACACCGTGCTGTTCAGCGGCACGATCCGCGACAACATCGCGTACGGCAAGCCCGATGCCAGCGAAGAACAGATCGTCGCCGCGGCGCAGGCGGCGCAGGCCGACGCATTCATCCGCGACTTTCCCGACGGCTACGACACCGTCGTCGGCGAACGCGGCGTCGGCGTGAGCGGCGGCCAGAAGCAGCGCATCGCCATCGCGCGCGCGCTGCTGCTCGACCCGCGCATCCTGATCCTCGACGACAGCACCAGCGCCGTCGACGCCGAAACGGAATTTCAAATTCAGCGCGCGCTCGATCGCCTGATGAAGGGGCGCACCAGCTTCGTCATCGCACAGCGCATCAGCACCGTGCGCAACGCCGACATGATCGTGCTGCTCGACGAAGGCAAAATCATCGCCGTCGGCACACACGACGATCTGCTGCGCGACAACGAGTTGTACGGCGAGATCGTCGATTCCCAGCTTCGCAAAGACGACCACGCCCACGCCGAACAGGAGGGCAACTGACATGCAAAGACGACCCGGACCTCCCGGCGGGCGCGGCCCGCAGCGCGGCGGCGGCGGCGGCCGCATGGACATCGCGTCCATCGAATACGCCGCGCAGATCGCCGACGAAAAGGCGCAGAACGCCGGCGGCGCCGCGCGCCGGCTGCTGAATTACCTGGCCCCCGAACGACGCCGCCTCGGCGTGATCCTGCTCATGGTCGTCCTCAGCGCCGCATCGCAGGCGCTCGGGCCGGCGGTGATCGGCATCGCCACCGACCGCTTCATCAAGATCGGCGGCGACGCCGTCGGCCTGCTGACGGCCATGGCCGCGCTGGCCGCGGTCTACGCGCTCGGCTTCTTCGCCGCGCGCAGCCAGATCGCGCTCATGGGCGAAGTCGGACAGCGCCTGCTCTCGGTCATCCGCGTCGACATCTTCACGAAGGTGCAGAAGCTGCCGCTGCGCTTCTTCGACCGCAACCCGGCCGGCGACCTGATGAGCCGACTGCTGAACGACACCGAAGTGATCCAGACCTTCGTCGGCCAGGCGCTGGTGCAGGTGCTCGGCAGCTTGTTCTCGCTGATCGGCATCGTCATCGCCATGCTGCTGCAGAGCCCGCTGCTGGCGCTCGTCAGCTTCACGGTGATCCCGATCATGCTGATCATGACGCGGCTGTTCAGCCTGTGGGCGCGCAACGCGTATCGGCGCACGCGCGAGACCATCGGCGACGTGAGCGCCAACCTGCAGGAGGAGATCGCCGGCATCAAGGTGGCGCAGGCGTTCAACCGCACGCAGGCCGGGCAGCAGGAATTCGCGCGCCGCAACGCGCTCAACCGCAAGGCCACCATGAGCGCCACCGCCATCACCTCGGCGTTTCAGCCGCTCGTCGACGTGCTCGGCACGCTGGCGACGGCCATCGTGGCCGGCTTCGGCGGCTGGCTGGCGCTGCGCGGCGACGTGAGCGTCGGCGTGCTGGTGGCGTTCGTGGCATACGTGCAGAACCTGTTTCGGCCGCTGCAGCTGATCAGCACGGCGTGGACGCAGGCGCAGGCATCGCTCGCCGCGTCCGAACGCATCTTCGAGCTGATCGACACGCCGGTGGATCTGTCCGATGCGCCCGACGCGCGCGCGCTGCCGCCGGTGCAGGGCGCGGTGCATTTCCAAAACGTGTCGTTCGCCTACGACCCGGCCAAGCCGGTGCTGAACGACGTGACGTTCGACGCCCGCCCCGGCCAGACCGTGGCCATCGTCGGGCCGACCGGCGCCGGCAAGACCACAATCATCAGCCTGCTGGCGCGCTTCTACGACGTGAGTGCCGGCGCGATCACAATCGATGGGCACGACTTGCGCGCGGTCACGCAGGCCAGCCTGCGCGGCCAGATGGGCATCGTGCCGCAGGACAGCTTCCTATTCGCCGGGACGATCGCCGACAACATCCGCTACGGCCGGCTGGACGCCAGCGACGCCGAGATCGAGGCGGCGGCGCAGGCGGCGAACGCCCACGAATTCATCGCGCGGCTCAAGGGCGGCTATCAGGCGCACGTCGGCGAGCGCGGCAGCGGCCTGAGCCAGGGCCAGCGCCAGCTGATCGGCATCGCGCGCGCGATTCTTGCCGCGCCGCGCATTCTGATCCTGGACGAAGCCACCTCGAGCGTCGACACGCGCACCGAGGCGCTGATTCAGAGCGCGCTGCGCACGCTGCTGAAGGATCGCACGGCGTTCGTCATCGCGCATCGACTGTCGACGATTCGCGAAGCCGACGTGATCATGGTGCTCGACGGCGGCCGCCTGATCGAACGCGGCACCCACGACGAGCTGATCGCACAGAACGGCGTGTACGCCGAGCTGTACCAGCGGCAGTTTCGGTATACGGGCGATCAGGGGACAGGAAGCAGGGAATAGGGGATAGGGGATAGCGATGAACGAACGGAACCACCGCGTGATCTTCCAGCCGTCCGGCCGCCAGGGTGAGGTGCCGGACGGCACGTCGCTGCTGGAGGCGGCGCGCATGCTCGGCGTCGACGTGGACAGCATCTGCGGCGGCCGCCAGACGTGCGGCAAGTGCAAGCTGCTCGTCGAAGAGGGAGCGTTCGCCAAGCACGGGATCACCTCCGCGGCCGAGCACGTCACGCCGGCCGGCCCGGACGAAGCCGACTACGCGCGCCGCCACGCCGCAAAGTGGGCGACGAACGCCCGGCTGAGCTGCGCCGCGTGCGTCACCGGCGACGTGCTCGTGACCGTGCCGCCGGAGAGCACACGCCGCAAGCCGATCGTCGGCAAGGGCGCGCGCGACATCGCCATCGACATCGACCCGACCATTCGCCAGGCGTACGTCGAGGTGGCCGCGCACGAGCTCGGCGAGCGCGACGGCGACTGGGAACGTCTGCAGGCGGCGCTGGCGCGTGAGTGGAAACTCGACGGACTGACCGTCGACGTCACCGTGCTGCGCAGATTGACGGCCGTGCTGAAGGCGGGCAAGCAGCGCGCCACCGTCACGATCTGGAACGAGCGCGAAGTGATCGACGTGCGGCCGGGCTATCACGACGGCGCGTACGGCTTCGCCGTCGACGTCGGCAGCACGACGGTGGCGGCGCACCTGTGCGACCTGCACACCGGCGAGATCGTCGGCACCGCGTCGATGATGAACCCGCAGGTGACGTACGGCGAAGACCTGATGAGCCGCATCAGCTACGCCATGATGCATGCCGACGGCGTCGACAAGATGCACGCGGCGATCATCGACGGGCTGAACGCGCTGTTCGCGCGCGCGGTGCAGCAGGCCGGCATCGCCGTCGACGACGTGTACGAAGTGGTGCTCGTCGGCAACACCGTCATGCATCACCTGCTGCTGGGCATCGACCCGGTCGAACTCGGGGCGGCGCCGTTCACGCTCACGACGCACGCGCCGCTGGACATCAAGGCGCGCGACTTCGGCCTGCATATTCATCCGGCCGCCAACGTGCACCTGCTGGCGCTGGAGGCTGGCCACGTCGGCGCCGACAACCTGGCGGTGCTGATCGCCGAGGCGCCCGAGCAGCGTGACGACGTGTCGCTGCTGATCGACGTCGGCACCAACGCAGAAATCGTGCTGGGCAACCGCGACGGACTGTGGAGCTGCAGCTCGCCGACCGGGCCGGCGTTCGAGGGCGCGCAGATCGCGCACGGCCAGCGCGCGGCGGTCGGCGCCATCGAGCGCGTGCGCATCGATCGCGCGAGCGGCGAGCCGCGCTTTCGCGTGATCGGGCGTGCAGCGTGGTCGGATGAAATTTCCGAGGCGCAGTTGCAGGCGACCGGCATCTGCGGCAGCGGAATCATCGAAGTAATCGCCGAGCTGTATCTGGCCGGGCTGCTGCTGGCCGACGGGCGCTTCCGCAGCGAGCCGGCCCATCCGCGCGTGCGGTTCCACGGCGCGCGCGGCGAGTACGTGCTGGCCACGCCCGAGCAGACGGCGACCGGCCGCGAGATCGTCGTGACGCAGGACGACGTGCGCAACATCCAGCTGGCGAAGGCGGCGCTGTACGCCGGCTGCAAATTGCTCATGAAGCGCAGCGGCGCGGCGCACGTCGACCGCATCGTGCTGGCCGGCGCGTTCGGCACCTTCATCGATCCGCTGTATGCGATGGTGCTCGGGCTGATCCCCGACTGCGACCTGGGGCGTGTCGAGGCGGTCGGCAACGCGGCAGGAGACGGCGCGCGCATCGCGCTGCTGAATCGGGCGCGGCGCGTGGAATCCGCCGATCTGGCGCGGCGCGTGCACTACATCGAGACAGCCATCGACCCGAACTTCCAGGATGAATTCGTCGGCGCCATGCACCTGCCGCACATGACCGACGCATTTCCCCACCTCGAGGCGCGCGTGACGCTGCCGGCCCGCACGACCGGGGGCGGACGCCGCGAACGCCGCTCGGCGCGGCGCAGCGAGTAGGCGGCCTGCACCGCCCGCCGTGAGACGGGTGAGTACTTACGTAGTACTTAATTCGAGAATTCACCTACAAATTCACCCTCCTACCTATTGTTTTTTTCAAAGAGTTGCATTATTTTTGCGGGGTGTGGAATACCGCCCAATTCCCTGCGAAATCACTGCGTCATGCCAGCAAAAGCAACGTATTAAATCGGTACACCGTATCTATAGTTGCATTTGTTTTTTTAACGACATTTACCGTGATTCGTGACAGCCGCGCCCAGAGCCGGACGCT
>JBIIIA010000395.1:0-3480 GCA_044235195.1 Thermoflexales bacterium | reverse complement strand
GCCGCCGCCCGCCGCCTCGGCGCATTCGCCCTGGTCGTCGAGCCGCACGCCGTCGACGCCGAAGATGCGCGCACCGCTCTCGCGCGCGCCGGCTTCGCCCTTTTCCCGCTCGACGTGCAGCCGCGCCGCACGATCGTCGTCTCGCTGACCGGCGCCGAAGAGGACATCCTCGCGCGCATGAAGCAGAAGACGCGCTACAACGTGCGTCTGGCGCAAAAGAAGGGCGTGACCGTGCGCCGCGGCGACGAGCGCGACGCCGAGCTCTACTATTCGCTCATGCACGCCACCGCCGTGCGCGACGGCTTCTCGATTCACCCGGCCGCCTACTACCGCGATTTCCTGCGCCTGTTCACGGGCGGAAATGGCACCGGCGCACTGTTCCTCGCCGAAGCCGCCGGCCGCCCGCTCGCCGCGCTCATCGCCACCGCCGTCGGCCGCGAAGCGGTATATCTCTATGGCGCCAGCGCCGACGACGGCCGCGAACTCATGCCGACCTACCTGCTGCAGTGGGAAGCCATGCGCTGGGCCCGCGCGCACGGCTGCGATCGCTACGACCTGTGGGGCGTCCCCGACGAGGACGAAGATACGCTCGAGGCCGGCTTCGAATCGCGCCACGACGGCCTGTGGGGCGTCTACCGCTTCAAACGCGGCTTCGGCGGCGCACTCGTGCGCAGCGTCGGCGCGTGGGTTCGCCCACTTTCGCTGCCGCGCTGGTGGGCGTATCGCACGGCGCTGCGCCGCACCGGCCGCCACGGCCTGGCGGCGTAGGCGCGCCCTACGGCAGCCGCTGCGCCACTTCGGACAGCGGCTTGCGGCGCGCGGACGGCGGCACCACCGCCGGATAGCCGAAAAACAACAGGCCGACCATCTCCTCGGACTGCGCATCGATCCCCAGCAGATGCGCGGTCTCGGGCGCCATCGCCGTGCGGCCGGTGCCCCACTGCATGCCCACGCCCTCGGCCCACGCCGCCAGCTGAATGTTTTGCACCGCACACGCCACCGCGGCGTAGTCTTCCTTGCGCTGGAAGGCGTCGCCCTGCAGCACGCACGTCACCGCGACAATGGCCGGCTTGGTCGCCATCTTCGCGTCGATCGCCGCCAGCGCCGCGTGCGTCTGCTCTCCGAGAACGCGAAAGCGCCACGGCTCGGTCAGCCGATGATTCTGCGCCAGCGTGCCCGCCGCCAGCACGCGGTCGAGCATGTCCGCCGGCACCGGCTGCGGCTTGAATTCCTTGATCGTTCGGCGGGTGCGAATTGCCTCGTTGACATTCATGCGGTGGAGTATCACCTACGCCCCTAACCCCTAATCCCTGTCCCCTCGTTAGGCGCCCCTCTCTTGAGGACGCATCCGCCGTTAGGGGCGGCTTGCTCACGCCTCACCCCCTGACCCCCTCTCCCCCTCAATTTCGCGCAGCTCGTCGCGGATCGACGCTCGAGCAAGCACGCGAAATCTCGGCGAAGAGGGGGAGCATGGCGGCGTTTGCCCCCTCTCCGCCGAAATTTCGCGCGCCGTTATGAGCATTTCTCAGTCAGAATTGGAGCGAAATTGAGGGGGAGAGGGGGTCAGGGGGTGAGGCGTAGGCGACGCTGAAATTTCGCCCCTAACGACGGATGCACCCGTCTTGACGCCGACGCGTCGGTGCTGCTATACTTGCCGCCGTTCGGTGACGTAGCTCAGCGGTAGAGCAGGGGACTCATAAGCCCTTGGTCACAAGTTCAAATCTTGTCGTCACCATGCACAGGCCTCACCAGCCGACAAAACGGGACCGTAATGCGGTCCCGTTGTTGTTTTTCCAGCCCGGCGTCACTCAACCCACCAGCGACTCGATGGTCTCCTGCGCCCGCAGCGCGGCGGCGAAATCGGCCAGCCGATGCCCCTGCCCGCTCAGCATTTTCGCCAGTTCATCCAGCGGCCGCGGCGACGGGTCGGCGTCCGCCCACGGCACGGTTTGCCATTCGCCGCCGTCGCTCTCCTGCAGCGTATTCCAGTCCAGGATGCGATACGAACGTCGGCTGCCGTAGAGCGTCCATTCGATCAGCTCCGGCGCCGCGCCGCCCGCCGTGCCGATGAAGCGCACCGGAGCGTCGCCGCTGCGCAGCAGCGCGTGCACGCCGACCTCGGCCGCGGACCGATCGCGTTCGATCTGCCGCGCGGTCACGGTCAGCGGCCCGCACAGTCGATCGATCAGATACGCGTAATGCGAAAACACTTCGCGCACGAAGCCGCCCTCGCTGCGCTGCGCCAGCCAGTCGCTCGCCCGCTGCCACTCGCGCGGCCATTTCGGGAAGTGCATGCGCACTTCGACGGCACGCACCTCGCCGACGGCGCCGGCGCGCAGCGCATCCTCCATCACGGCTACCATCGGTGACAAGCCGAAGAGAAAGTTCACCGCGCCGGGAATCGTCCCGGCCTGCACGCGCTGCACCAGCTCCTGCGCGGCCGCCCGGTCGGTCGACAACGGCTTTTCACACAGGATCGCCTTGCCGTGATCCAGCGCCAGGTGGCAGTAGCCGACGTGCGACGCCGGCGGCGTGGCGATGTAGACCATGTCGACGTCGTCGCGCATCACGAGCGCTTGTGCATCCGCGGCGATGGCCAGCGCAGGAAATTCCTCACGCAGCGCATGGCCGCGTTCGGCGTTCATGTCCCACGCGGCGGCGACGTGAAATCGTGAATCCTCCATGAACTGCCGCGCCATGAGCGCGCCCATGGCGCCCAATCCGATCACTCCGATGCGATGCATGTTTTTCCTCCGGTCGAAAAGCTATCCGTCGATCGTCGCCGCCCAGCGCCGCGGTTCGTGCAGCAGACAGCGCACCTCCGACGCGCCGCTGCGTACGATGCGTTCGTGCGTGCGCTCGCCGAGGTCGGCATCGTACTCCGCGATCGGCAGCGCGCTCAGGTCCAGCGCGCCGCTCGTCGTCAGGCTGCCGAGCCATCCTTTCGCAGAAATTTCTTTTTTCGTGCTCGGCTTCGCCACCGTGCCTGCGAGCAGCAGCATTTCCTCGGCGCGCGTCATGGCGACGTACAGCAGCCGCGCCGACTCCTCGGCGGCCTGCACGGATTCCCGCTCGTGTGCGTGACAGTACGCCGCGCTCTGGCCGGCGAACCCACGCCGCTTCGGCGCCAGCAGGCCGTCACGCTCGTCGAAACGCACACCAGAATGTACGGGCGATTCGTAGGACATGTCGCCCAGCACCACCACCGGCCACTCGAGGCCTTTCGAGGCATGCACGGTCATCAGCTGCACCGCGCCTTCGCTGCCGGCGCGCGCCTCTCCTTCGCGCACATCGTTCGTGCGCATATGCGTCACCATCTCGACGAACTCGCTGACCGAGAGGATGCCGCCGGCGTGCGCATCGGCCACCAGCTTCTCCAGATTGCGCGCGCGGCGCACCATCCCGGCGCGCACGAGCATCGCCGGAAACTGCGTGGCATCGAAGAGGCGCTGCAGCAAAGATCCGGCCGACACGCGCCCG
>JBIIIA010000394.1:0-3490 GCA_044235195.1 Thermoflexales bacterium | reverse complement strand
CGACTCGATCTTGTACTGTCCGCATTGCAGAGCCGAAAATTTCTATGATGCGCAGCGGCTGTCAGCGAACGGTGCGCTCGGCGCGACGTGTTGGGCGTGCAAAAAGAACGTCACGTTGCCGCCGCGCATTCGCATCGACAACCGCACCACGGTGATGCTGAACCATGACTCGCTTCTCTATCCCCATCACACTGCTCGGGCGTCGGAATATCAATTCGACGCACCGACGGCGCAGGTGGTGCAACATCCGACGAACAAGGCGATCTGGGGCCTGAAGAATCGAAGTCAGGATACGTGGACGGTGCTCGCTGCGGACGGCTCCAGCCAGCAGGTGGCGCCGGATCGATCGGTCACGATCGCCAGCGGTGTGCGTGTGGTCTTCGGCAAGACGGAGGGAGAGTTTCGCGTGTGACGCCGCATGCGCGAGCAGCGTTCTTCGGTCAGTGAAGGTGAAGCGCGAGCAGCGGCGTCACGGCTGCTCGCGCTTGTTGTCGCTGCTCGCGTTCGTCGATGTGCGCCAGTGAATCGGCGAGGCGGCGTTCTTCGGCGATCCATTTCCCGGTGCGGTTCGTCGGCGGCGCATGGGCATCGAATTCGGCGAATCGTTCGATATCGAAGAGCATTGTGCGTCGTTCTTCGTCGAGTGCGCGCGTGCCGGCGTCCGAATACGCGAACGCATGCAGCGTGAGCGGGCCATCCTGGCGCGCCACTCCACCGTGCGGAAATATCACTTGTCGTAGAAAAGCAAGGATGGTCGTCGAAGCCCCGAGATGATCACGCAGCGGATTCGGCCCTGGCCGCCAGTGCATGTACGCCGCGCCGGCCGGTCGATTCGGGAATGCCAGACGCTGCAGCAGTTCGGCCACCAGCGGCACGTTCAGGCCGAGCGGCTGCACGTGGTCGGCGTCCGGGCCGTACAGCACGCCGCTGCCGAAATCCGCGGCGAGGCGCAGTGAGCCGTCGGTCAGGCGCAGCACCTCGACTTCTTCGCGATTCGACTCGGCCGTGGCACGAGCGCCGACGCGAAATGCTTCGGCAACGACGCCGTGGTGGGGCACGGCGATGCCGTGCTGGCGGAGCAGGCTGCCGAGGCTGCGCCACGTTGCCAGCCCCGGATGCTGCGTTCGTATGGCGTTCTGGTTGCCGGCGAAGCGTTCGTGAAAACTGCGCCATGTCTGAAACCCGGATTCGACCAGCTGGGAAATGCGCCCGGCGGATTGATCGTCACGGGGATCGACCGGCTGCGTCATGACTGCTTCGAGTTCTTCCGGCGGGATCAGGCACATCACGCGAGAGAACACCGTCTCGAACCGATCGGCGCCGACGAGCGACTTCGCGATGTTCCACAACTTCTGGCGGGCGACGTCCCAGGTGCGCGTTTCGCGGCTGTTGCGGGCGATGACTGTGTCGACGAGGATGGTGTCGCGCGACCCGACGCGGTGCACGCGCCCCACGCGCTGCTCCATTTCCATCGGATTCCACGGCACGTCGAGGTGCACCAGCCGGCGCGCGACTTGCAGGTTGATGCCCTCTCCGCCGGCGCGCGACGAGACGAGGTGCTGTGGTCCGGCCGGATCACGGAAGCTGTGAACCTGCTGGGTGCGCTCTTCGTCCGTCTGGCCGCCGATGATCACCGCCGGCGCTCTGCCGCTGCGCTTCGTCAGCCACGCGGAAAGAGCCAGCACCGTTTCGATGGGCTGGGCGAACAGCACGACTTTTTCTCGGCCGGCGGACTGCAGCAGTGTGTCCCACAGGAATTGCCAGCGACGCTCACCGTCGGATTCGATCAGTGCGATTCCGTCGCCGATCAACTGTCGCAGCGTCGCCTCGCTGGAATCGTGCTCGTCGAGCACATCTTCGATGTCGGCGACGTCGGCGTCCGCGGATTGGCGAGTGACTTCGGCGGAGATGCGCTGGAAAAGCTGCGTCAGTGGTTCGTCGGGCGATCCGTTGCGGTACGGGCGCAGCGCGGCCAGTGCCTGCTTCAACGGCGCGCGATCCAGAGTCCATCCGTTGCGCAGCGCATGCCGCACGAGAAAACCGAGCCCGGCCTGCGGGCTGGATGTCGCCCACTGCAGCGCCATGGCGCCGCGCCAGCGCGTGGGTTGTCCTGCTTGACCGTTCGGCCGCGAAAAGTGGTCGTGGATGGCGCCGAGCCAGCTCTGGTAAGCCGGGCTGAGGTCGACGAGCAGGGGAGCGTGCACGCGCCGGCTGGGGAAGAGCGGGCGGTTTTTCCAGTCGCGCACGTCCTCTTTGGTGCGATAGATCACGCGGCCGGTGATCGCCTCCGGCGGTTCGTTCGGCGCGCGCAGTAGTCGCAGCAGATTGTCGAACCGCGCGGCGTGTCCCTGATGCGGCGTTCCGGAAAGCAGAATGACTCGGCCCGTCGGCGGCTGGCGCGCGATCAGCGCTTCGACGAGCGCATATTTCCGCTTCGGATCGCCGCCGCCCTCGCGGCTGTCGTTCAGGTGATGGCACTCGTCGACGATCAGCACATCCCACGGGCGCGTCGCTGCCATCCGTGAGGCATGCGCCGGATGCACCGCGCGATGGATGCTGGCGATGATGCGCGCATCGCGCTCGAGCACGGCATCGCCGTTCTGCGATTTCCATTCTCGGAAGCCGAGCTGCATGCGGCGAAACTCGGCGGCGACGTTGCTCACCAGCCGGGCCGGAGCGAGATATAAGATGCGCAGATCCGGATCCGCTTTCAAGAGTTCGGCGATGAGCATTCCCGCTTCCACTGTTTTGCCGAGGCCGACTTCGTCGCCGATCAGCACGCGGTTCAGTTCCGGTCGATCGAGAATGTGACGCACGAGGCTGATCTGATGTGCGAGCGTGACCACGTCGCGCGTCTCGAGCCGCGCCTGGGGATCCTCGGCGACGAGCCAGAACGCCTGAAATCGGCCGATGCTGCGGCGACCGACGTCGAGCCAGGATTCGCCGGGCGGCGGGCTGCCGGCGAGCATTTGTGCCGGCGTGTGCAGCGGCCGCGTGTGATACGGGTCGACGTGCGGCAGCAGCATGCGCTTCGCCGCCGTCGCCGCTGGCCGCAGACGGCGCGGCGGGCCGACGAGATCGTACGCTTCGAGTCCCCAGTCTTGTCCAGCGTGAACGACGGCATGCGGCAGCCCGTCGAATTCCACGAGAAGCGGCTTCATCGCTGCATGTCCAGATCGGTGAGCACGATTTCAGGCAGCGTGTCGAGCAGTGCGTGGATTTCCTCGCCGCGCGCGCGTCGTTCGGCCGACTCCGCCGCCGTGACGTCGCCGCTCGGTGTGCTGAGCGCGGAGAACGCTGCGCCGAGCGGATCGCCGGCGGCGCCGAGCGTAGCGGTCACGGCATCCGCGACGCTTTCGTAATTGGCGAGGAGCAGTTGGTGCGCCGGCCCGGTGGCCGCGTCGACGACTTCATCGGCGAGCGTCCGAAACAGCTCCTGAATGCGCGACTTGACGCCGACGCCGACATCCTGATTTTCTGCGACGAAGCG
>JBIIIA010000393.1:0-3517 GCA_044235195.1 Thermoflexales bacterium | reverse complement strand
CTGCTGCTGGCGCGTGAACATGCCGAGGAGCGGCCGGTGCTGCTCGTGCACGCACACGGGCGCGACGCCGCGTCGCTGGCGGAGGAAATGGCGCGGCGCAGCGGCGGCGCGCCGGTGGTGTTCGTGCTCGACGACGTCGGCGAATCTGTGCGGCTGATCGCGCTGGCTGCGCCGGGAACGCTCATCCTGGCGACCGGCCGCGCTGCGCTGCAGGCGCCGACCGTCGAACTACGCCCGTGGCCGGAAGCGGCGGCGGTGCGGCTGCTGGCGCAGCGCAGCGGCGTCAATGAGCGCGACGCCAGCCTGCCTGTCTTGTGCGCTCTCGTGAACCGACTGCCTGCTGCGATCGAGATCGTCGCGGCGGCGCTGGTCGATGCGCGCACGGCGCTGCCGTCCGATGCCGCCAAGCAGCTGGCGGAAGAGCGCGACCGGCTGCTGCGGCGGACGCTGCACGTCGAAGAGGCGATCGGCATCGAGACGGCGCTGAACTACGTGTATCGCCGGATGGGCGTGGCGCATCAGCGCGTGGTGCGCCAGCTCGCGGTGATCGACGGCGCGTTCGATGCGGCGATGGCGGCGTCGGTGAGCACCGACGCCGACGTCATGGTCGACGATCTGCTGCGCCGGCGGCTGCTGATCGCCGGTGACGCGGGCGACGGCAGTGACTTCCGCATGCCGCGCATCGTGCGCGATTACGCGCGCGCGCGGTTGTCGAACTCCGAGGGCGAGGCGTCGCGCATGCGCTACGTCGAGAACGTGGTGCTGCGCGCGCGCGTGCTCAAGCGTCGCTGCGACGCCGGCGACCTCGACGGTGCGACCGCCGGGTTCGACGCGCTGCGGCGGCACATCGAGGCGGCGTTCGCTGCGGCGCAGCCGGACTATCACGCGCTGCCGATGCGGGCGGCGCGGCTGCTGGCCGATCTGGTCGAGGCGGTGCAGGACGTGATGACGCAGCGCATGAACGCGGCTGCGGTGCGCATGTGGCAGCGCGCGCGCGTCGATGCGCTGCGGCGCGTGCGCGACGTGCGCGGCGAGATCGGTGCACGCGAGCGACTGGCGCAGTCGCTGGATGCGGCGGGCGACGTCGACGGCGCGGCGCAATGCCGGGCCGAGATCGAGCGACTGCAGGCGGAGTGGGCGGCCGAGCGCCGCTCGCTCGACCTGCTGGTGCGGTGACGGCCGTCGGTGATCGGCGGCCCCTACAGCGGCTTGCGTGCGACGCCGAACAGGTAGGCGCCCTCGGCGGGCAGCGGCTCGTCGTAGATCGGGCGCAGCGAGGCGTCGAGCGCGCGCATGAGCGGGTTGGCGCGGCTGGGCCAGAGCACCCATTTCCCGAAGAGCTTCTTCGAGATCAGGCTGGGCAGGCCGAAGTAATGGCCGAGCTCGAGCGTGCGCAGCGCGTGCGGCGAGAAGTAGTACCAGATGCGCTCGACGGCGAAGCCGTGGCGTTCGAGGCGCGCCTGCCACGTCGCCGGGCTGTCGCAGTGCGCGTGGCGCGAGATGCGCTGAAAGAAGCGGCGGTATGCGTCGCCGAAGAGTTTCGCGCCGAGCAGCCAGTGATCGAACTTGTCCGACGGCGAGCAGAACAGGAAGTAGCCGCCCGGCCGCAGCACGCGGAACGATTCGGCGATGACCGGCTCGAGGTCGGGGATGTGTTCGAGCACCGAGTTGCTGACGATCGTCTGGAACGAGGCGTCGGCGAACGGCATGCGTGCGCCCTCGGCGAGCGTGAGCAGCGCGTGGCGGCCGCGCGTGTGCGCCTCGGCCATCGGCGCGCGCCACGGATCGAGGCCGACGTCGAGCGGCCGTGCGAACGTCTGCGCGGCGAAGCTGGCGTCGCCCGAGCCCAGATCGAGGACGGGAGCGACGACCGGCAGATCCTGATAGAAGCGCGACTCCACCGCGCGCAGCAGGCCGCGGAAGTACGGCAGATCGATCAGCTGTTCCCAGAGGAAGTCATGCTGCGGAGGCAGGGAGAAGGCGTTGCGGTTCATGGGAGAGGGGAAAGGAAAGAGGGGAGAGAAAAGAGGAAAGAGTGAACACTCTCACTCCTCTTTTCTCTCCCCTCTTTTCTCAGCTAGATGACTCCCGTGCGAATGACTTCCTTGACCTCGCCGATGGCTTTGGTGACCTGGATGCCGCGCGGGCAGGCTTCGGTGCAGTTGAAGTTGGTGCGGCAGCGCCAGATGCCGTCCTGGTCGCTGAGGATTTCGATGCGCTCCTGGGCGGCCTCGTCGCGCGTGTCGAAGATGAAGCGATGCGCCTGCACGATGGCGGCCGGGCCGACGTAGTCGCCGCGCGCCCAGAACGACGGGCAGCTCGTGGTGCAGCAGGCGCACAGGATGCACTTGGTGGTGTCGTCGAAGCGCTCGCGATCGGTCTGGCTCTGCAGGCGTTCGCGGCCGTCGGCGGGCAGCGGCGTGTCGTTGACGAGGAACGGCATCACCGCGCGGTAGTGCGCGAAGAACGGCTCCATGTCGACGATCAGGTCCTTGAGCACCGGCAGGCCGAGGATCGGCTCGACCTGGATGTTGCCGTTGATGTGCGCGTCCTGGATCAGCACCTTGCAGGCCAGCATGTTGCGGCCGTTGATGCGCATGGCATCGCTGCCGCACACGCCGTGCGCGCAGCTGCGGCGCAGGGCGAACGTGCCGTCGTGGTCCCACTGCACCTGCTGCAGCGCATCGAGCACGCGATCGGTCGGCTCGACTTCCAAGTCGTACTCGCCCCACCACGGCTTGCGATCTTTTTCGGGGTTGAAGCGCTTGATTTTGAGATGAAGTTTCATGGATCGTGAACTCCTAGTACTTGCGCTCCTGCGGCTGGATGCGCGTGATGGTGACCGGCTTGCTCTGGACGTCGACCTTGCCGTTCTTCCACACGAAGCTGTGGTTCAGGTAATTGACGTCGTCGCGGCTGGGGAAGTCCTCGCGGAAGTGGCCGCCGCGGCTTTCGCGGCGCCACAGCGCGGCGTGCGCGGTGACCTCGGCGAGGTCGAGCAGACAACCGAGCTCCCACGTTTCCATGAGGTCGGTGTTCCACTTCATGCCCTTGTCGTCGACGCGGATGTTGCGGAAGCGCGCCTGCAGTTCCTCGATCTTGGCGATCGCCTGGCGCAGGCCCTCGTCCGTGCGCACCACGCCGACGAGGTCGTCCATCATCACCTGCAGTTCGCGGCGCAGCACGGCCGGGCGTTCCGAGCCGGTGCTGTTGCGGATCGCCTCGAGCTGCGCCTCGCCGGGCTTGTGCGCGTTGGCGCGGTCGATCTCGCGGAACTGCGCGTCCTTGCAGTATTCGGCCATCTTGATGCCGCCGTGCTTGCCGAACACCACCAGGTCGACGAGCGAGTTGGTGCCGAGGCGGTTGGCGCCGTGCACGCTGACGCAGGCGGCTTCACCGGCGGCGAACAGGCCCTCGATGGTGCGGCCGGTGTGATCGGCAAGCACTTCGGTGTTCAGGTTGGTGGGGATGCCGCCCATGGCGTAGTGCGCGGTCGGCTGAATCGGCACCGGCTGCG
>JBIIIA010000392.1:0-3520 GCA_044235195.1 Thermoflexales bacterium | reverse complement strand
CCGGGCGCAGCCTTCGGCTTCGAAGTGCTCTACGGCTTTCTGCTGATGCTGGTGATCATGGCCGTCGCCACCGACGCCCGCGCGCCGGCCGGAATCGCCGCGCCGGCCATCGGGCTGACCGTGGCGGCCGCCATTTACCTCGGCGGCCCGATCAGCGGCGCCTCGATGAACCCGATCCGCAGCCTGGCCCCGGCGCTGTTCGCCGGCGGCGCCGCGCTGCAGGCCCTGCCGATCTACCTGCTGGCGCCGATCATCGGCGCCGCGCTCGCCGCGCTGACGTACGAAGCCATGCGCGACGACCGGCGCCACGCGCGCTCGGCCCCGCACGAGTGGTAACAACGCAGAAAAATATCTATTGACGGAAAACGCGCGTTTTCCGTCAATTCATCGACGGAATAAGCTACACTTTCGTCATGATCCAGCGCACCCTGCACGCAACGATCGTCGATCGGCTGCGCCGCTTGCTGCGCCTGCTGGCCTTCCAGATCGGACAGAAGACATCGATGACCGAGCTCGGCACCCAGCTCGACATGAGCAAAAACACCGTGGCATCGTACATCGACCTGCTGGAACAGTCGTTCATCCTGTTCCGGCTGAGCGGCTACTCCCGCAATCTGCGCAAAGAGATCAGCAAGCTCGACAAGGTGTATTTCTGGGATCTCGGCGTGCGCAATATTCTGATCGGCAATATGAACGCACTGGATGCCCGCAACGACGTCGGCCAGCTGTGGGAGAACTACGTCATCGCCGAGCGACTCAAGCGCATGCGCTACGCCCAGCAGCCGGGCGAGCTGTACTACTGGCGCACGCGTTCCGGCAGCGAGGTCGATTTCGTGGAGGAATCCGGCGGGCGTCTGCGCGCGTACGAGTGCAAGTGGAGCTCGTCGGCCCGCGCGCGCACGCCGACGGCATTTCTCGAAGCGTATCCGGAGTCCACGTTCGAGGTCGTCACGCCGGAGAACTTTTTCGCGTAGGTCCACCTTCGAAACGACGGAAAGGTACCCGGCTTCTAAGAAGCCGGGTACCTTTCCGTCGTTTCGAAGGTCGCCGAACTACGGAATCGGCTCGTCCATGCCGATCAGGCCGAAGCCGCCGAGCTTCGGCAGCTGCTTGCCCGGCTCTTCCTTGCCGAAGCTGACGAACTCGCCCGCCTCGTTCACCGCCTCGACCGACAGGCCGAGCGACTGCAGTTCCTTCACCAGCACGCGGAACGACGCCGGGATGCCCGGCTCTTCGATCGGCACGCCCTTGACGATGCTCTCGTACGTCTTGACGCGGCCCTGCACGTCGTCCGACTTGACCGTCAGCATCTCCTGCAGCGTGTGCGCTGCGCCGTACGCTTCCAGCGCCCACACTTCCATTTCACCGAAGCGCTGGCCGCCGAACTGCGCCTTGCCGCCCAGCGGCTGCTGCGTCACCAGCGAGTACGGGCCCGTCGAGCGCGCATGCACCTTGTCTTCGACCAGGTGCGCCAGCTTGAGCATGTGCAGGTAGCCCACCGTCACCGGATTGTCGAACGCGTCACCGGTCTTGCCGTCCACCAGCTTCATCTTGCCCAGCGTCGGCAGCGGCACACCGGTCTCGGCGCTCACTTCGGCCGCCTTGTGCTCGACCTTCTCGTCGCCCATGTTGCCGACCTTGTGCCCCTGCGCTTCCAGCCACAGCCGCAGGCAGGCCGACTTGGCGGCGCGATCCGAAGCGGCGCGCGCCGTCTGGCCGTCATGGTCCTTGTCGAACGACATGACCATCACCGGGTCGTAGCCCTTCTCGCGCAGCCATTCGGTCAGCACGATGCGGCGGCAGTACGCCTCGTTGCGACCGGCCTCTTCGAGGTCATGGTCGGTGTCCTTCAGCCATTCGTTGATGTAGGCGATGCGGGCATCGTGCTGATCCTGCATGTCCTGCGTGTCGATGCCGTTTTCCTTGAGCGCCGCCCAGGCGGCCTCGGTCACAGCATCGTACGCATAATCGATCAGCCAGGCGCGGCACAGCTCGGCTTCGATTTCCGATTCGCTGGCGCCGTCGAACACCGGCGTGAGCGCGCGGAAGCCGAGGCGATCGGCCGCCCAGCCCAGGTGCGTCTCGAGGATCTGGCCGATGTTCATGCGGCCTGGCACGCCCAGCGGGTTCAGGATGATGTCGACCGGCGTGCCGTCCTCGAGGAAAGGCATGTCCTCGATCGGCACCACGCGGCTGACGACGCCCTTGTTGCCGTGGCGTCCGGCCATCTTGTCGCCCTGCGTCAGCTTGCGGCGCTGCGCCACGCTCACGCGCACCATCTGGTTCACGCCCGCCGGCAGATCGCGGTGGTCGTCGCGGTTGAACACCTTGACTTCCACGATCTTGCCGTGCTCGCCGTTCGGCAGCCGCAGCGACGTGTCCTTCACCTCGCGGCTCTTCTCGCCGAAGATCGCGCGCAGCAGCTTCTCTTCCGGCGACAGCTCCTTCTCGCCCTTCGGCGTGATCTTGCCGACGAGGATGTCGTTCTGGTTCACCTCGGCGCCGATGCGGATGATGCCGTTCTCGTCGAGGTCCTTGAGCGTCTCTTCGCCGACGTTCGGAATGTCGCGCGTGATCTCCTCCGGCCCGAGCTTGGTTTCGCGCGAATCCACTTCATGCTTCTCGATGTGGATCGAGGTGAAGTAATCCTCGCGCACCAGGCGCTCGCTGACCAGAATCGCGTCTTCGTAGTTGCCGCCCTCCCACGAAAGGAAGGCCACCAGGATGTTCTGCCCGAGCGCCAGCTCGCCAGCGACCGTCGACGACGAGTCGGCGATGACCTGGCTCTTCTTCACGCGCTGGCCCTTCACCACGATCGGGTGCTGGTCGATGCACGTGCTCTGGTTCGAGCGGTTGTACTTGCGCAGCGGATACGTGCGGCGGCCCTTGCCGCTCTGGATCACGATGCTGCGGCCGGTCACGCTGATGACTTCGCCGTCCTCGACCGCCGCCACCACCTGGCCCGAGTCGCTGGCCGCCTGCTCTTCCATGCCGGTGCCGACGATCGGCACGTGCGGCTTCAGCAGCGGCACCGCCTGGCGCTGCATGTTCGAGCCCATCAGCGCGCGCGACGCCTCGTCGTGCTCGATGAACGGAATCAGCGACGCGCTGATTCCGACGATCTGCTTCGGCGAGATGTCCATGTAATCGATCTGTTCCGGCGAGGCGAAGGCGAACTTCTGCTGCCGGCGCACCGAAAGGCGCGACTCGGTGAACTCGCCCTTCTCGCTGAGTTCGGCGTTCGCCTGCGCCAGCGTGAACTTGTCCTCGGTGTCCGCGCTCATGTACATGATCTCGTCCGTCACGAACGCGCGCACCGGCACCTGCTCGATGCTCTTGAAGCGCTGCAGCTTGACCGCCAGCTCGTGGTCGATCAGCGTGCCCTCCTCGGCAACGAGATTGCCGTCCTTGTCGAACACGTCCTCGCGCAGCGTGCGGCCCTCGGTCAGCTCGATCTTATTGTCGACCGACTTGGCCACCTTGCGATACGGCGTCTCGAGGAAGCCGTAGGCATTCACGC
>JBIIIA010000391.1:0-3529 GCA_044235195.1 Thermoflexales bacterium | reverse complement strand
GTCGAGCAAGTGCCCGTCGACCTGGTAGCCCACGCACACGCGCAGCGTCGATATGCCGGAGAGGATGTCCAGCTTGGTCAGCGCCACTTCGGACATGCCGTTCAGCTGCGCGGTGTAGCGCAGCGCTACCGCATCGAACCAGCCCACGCGCCGCGGCCGGCCGGTCGTCGATCCGTATTCATCCCACGGGTTCGCCCCGGTGCCGCGCAGCCGCAGCGCCATCTCGCCCTGCAGCTCGGTCACGAACGGCCCGCCGCCCACGCGCGTGGAGAACGCCTTGGCCACGCCCAGCACCCGCGTGATCGACTGCGGCGGCACCGCCAGGCCGGTGATCACGCCGCCCACCGTCGCATTCGACGAGGTCACGTACGGATACGTGCCGTGGTCGATGTCCAGCAGCGCCGCCTGCGCCCCTTCCGCCAGGATGCGCTTGCCGTCCGCCAGCGCGCGCTGCATGATGTGAAAAGTGTTGTCCAGATACGGCGCCAGCTGACGCGCGGCGTTGGCATACTCGGCGGCCAGTTCACGCACGTCGAGCTCGCCGCGGCCGTAGTCGCGCGTCAGCACCTTGTTGACCTGCTCGGTGTGCTTCGCCACCGCATCGCCGAACGCCTCGGGATCGGCCATCAGCCCGGTGCGAATCCCGGTGCGCGACGCCTTGTCCATGTACGCGAAGCCGATGCCGCGCTGCGTGGTGCCGATGCCGCCGCCCGCCGCCTCGCGCGCCGCATCCAGCGCAATGTGCCCCGGCAGAATCACGTGCGCCGACTGGCTGATGCGCAGCCGCCGCGGCGTCACTTCGATCCCCGCCGCGCGGATCTCGGCCATCTCCTTCAACAGGTTGCGCGGGTTGAGCACCACGCCGTTGCCGAGCACGTTGAGGCACGTGTCGCGAAAAATTCCGGACGGCACCAGATGCAGCTTCACCACCTGGCTGCCGATCGTGATCGAATGCCCGGCGTTGTCTCCGCCGTTGAACCGCGCGACGATGTCGGCGTCCTGCGCCAGCGCGTCGACGATGCGGCCCTTGCCTTCGTCGCCCCACTGCGCTCCGAGAAGTACTGTGATTGCCATAGTCGGAGCACGATTGTAGCCCTCACGAAGGGATTAGGGATCAGCGCGCCCGGGGCGGTGCCCCGGGCTTGGGAAGCGTCGCGCCTCCGGCGCTTGCGCGCTGTGCTGGAATCACGGGAAATAGCGAACCACTCATCGCGAAGCATGAACGCCAACGGCGCGGGACGCCGAGGCATACCGGGATCGAGCCCCGGAGGGGCGGTCGCCTCACCAGCCCGGGGCACCGCCCCGGGTGCGCTTTCCGCTACTTCACCGCCAGCGGCACGTACACCTGCGCCGCCGCGCGCACCGTCGCCGCGTAGGCGATCGATTCGTTGCCGGCGCCGTCGCGGTAGCGCACGTAGACCGCCGGCAGCTCGGCGTCGAAGTCCAGCTTCCAGTCGAGCTCGCCGGCATACGCCTGCCATTCCGCGCCGGCGAAGTCCGCGCGATTCGAAATCATCATCTGCGTCACCCCGCTCTCGCCGTCGCTCGGCGGCGTCATCAACTCGCCGCCGTGGTCCTCCGCCGTGTGCGGCGACACGCTGTCGCTGGCGATCAGCTGCAGCCGCACGGTCGGCGTAAACGCCACGCTCGGATTGCCGAGGATCGCCACACCGCCGTGCGGCGGCGAGTAGTCGAAGCGCGGCGTGGTGCACGTCTCGTTCGGCGCCACGCTCTGCTGCCCGTCCTGCCCCTCGACGACGAGCAGGTAGCAGTACGGCACGTCGTTCACCACCGACGTGGTGTCGGTGATCACGCCGAGCGGCGGCTCCTGCACTTCGATCAGCTCATACTCGCCGTCCGCCGATGCCTGCAGCCGCGACGCCACAGTGCCGCTCACCACGCGGCGCCACAGGACGGCACGCTTGACGGTCGCGTCGACGACGTACTTCACCCACGTCTGGCCGCGTCCGGGCCACGCCACGGTGAACGGCGGCTGCCGCCGGCCTTCGTCTTTCACGCGCGGATTCGGATCGGTGCCGTCCGCCTCGCCGTCGTCGTCCGTGTCGGGGTCGCACGGATTCGTGCCGCGCAGATATTCCTCATAGTTCGACAGGCCGTCCTTGTCCGGATCGGCGTCCGCATCGACCGTGCCGATCTTCACGCAGCGATAGCGCTTCTCCCACGGATCCGGCAGCCGATCCTGGTCTTCGTCCAGCGGCTGATCGTCGCCGCCGAGATGGAACGAGAGCAGCGCCTCGCGACGGAATGAGCCGACCGCCGGGCTGAATCCGTCCGCGCGCACCTCGACCTGATACGAACCGCCGAGCTCCGTGGACAGGAAATCGCCGCCGTACACGCCGTCGTCCGCAGCGCCGTCCTCATGCAGGCCGTCGTCGTGCAGCGTCACCACCACCTCGTTCTCGTCCGGAGCCGGCCGCAGCACGGTGGCCGTCACTGCCGCCCCGGGCACCGGCACAGCTTCGTGCAGGAACGCCACCAGATGCACCGGCGCGCCGACCGCGCGCTGATCGACCGGCGTCGACACGAACGCGTGCAGCGCCAGCGCGCTCCTCAACGCCCCCTGCACGAAGTACGGCGGCAGCGCCGACCCCGGCAGTCCAGATTGATTGCCGCCGTACAACATCAGGCGCCAGACGCCGGAGGCCGGGCTGCTGACCCGCCAGACGGACTGGCGGTCGCTCAGCGTAAGCGTCGGCGTCACCGTCGCGCCGGATGGGTCGGTCAGCTGGAATGCACGAAGCAGCGGCAGCCAGCTGAGCGACAGCACCATTTCATCGGCTTTGGCATCGACCGGGATGTACACCTCTTCGACTTGTGTTGTCGTCACCACCGGTCCGTTCAAACTGAAGAACTGCTGCATGTCGGCCTGCCGCGTCGCAATGAAGCGGTATTTCTCGTCGAGGCGCAGGGGCAGCATGAGATCGTCGAACAGCGCCGCTGCGCCGTCCGGCCGCGCCGCGGTGCCGTCGGCCGGAGCCGAGACGAAGTGGTACGTGCCGCCGGTGGCGTCCGCCGCGCGCTGCATCTTCAGGCGGTCGGCATCGGGCCCGACGGCCACGGTGTGAATGACCGGCTTCTTGTCGGTCGAATCGCGCACGGCATCGATCGCCTGGTCGAACGTCTTCGTCCCGGCGTTGTGCAGGCCGTCGCTGAGCAGCACCAGCGACCAGTTGTGCGCCGCGTCGCCGCGCGCCTTGAGTTCCTCCCAGCCGGCCATGACTGCGTCGCCGATGGCGGTGGCCCCGCCGGGCACGAGCGCGTCGATGGCGGCCTGCGCCGTCTCGCGCGAGCCGATCGGCGCCGGCAGCGGGTCGGTCGTCCATGGTGCCATTGGCATCAGAATGTCCACGGTGTTGGAGAAACCCTCGACGGCGATGCGGTCGCCTTCCTTCCAGCTGTCGACGAACAGCTTGGCCGCCTGGCGCGTCGACGTGATCTTGTCCTGGTACTCCATCGAGCCGGAGCGGTCGATGATGAGCACGGAGTCGTCGGCCGTGCGCGGCTCGTA
>JBIIIA010000390.1:0-3535 GCA_044235195.1 Thermoflexales bacterium | reverse complement strand
GGCTGGGTGAGCGCATGCGCGCATTCATGAACGAAGAAAACGAACGCGGAGATGCATCGTGAAAGTGACGGCGTTGTACCCGGGCAGCTTCGATCCGTTCCACAACGGACACCTCGATATCGCTATGCGTGCGCTGGAGTTGTTCGAGGAAGTGGTGATCGGCGTCTATGGGCTGCCGAATAAGAATTTGTTGTTCGACCATCAGGAGCGCATCGGTCTGGTCGAAGCGTGCATGGCCGAGCAGGTGCGCAGCGGCCGTCTGCGCGTGGTCGGCTACGGGGGCCTGACGGTCGAATTCGCGCGCAGCATCGGGGCGCGGGCCATGATCCGCGGGCTGCGCAATTCGGTCGACTTCGACTACGAGCTGCAGATGTCGCAGACGAATCATTGGCTGGCGGCGGACATCGAGAGTGTTTTCCTGTTCGCCAACACGCCGCACAGCTTCCTGAGCGCCACGCTGGTGCGCGAGATCACGCAGCTGGGCGGCGACGTCACGGCGCTGGTTCCGTCGTGCGTGGCGGAGGCGCTGGCGGGGAAGAGAGGGGAGAGGGGAGAGGGGAGAGGTTGAGAGGGGAGACTCCCCTCTCCCCTCTATACTTCCCCCCCATGGATATCCAACATCTCCTCGGTCGGCTCGAGGCGGTGCTCACCGAGAGCAAAAAAGTTCCCGGCACGCGGCTGAAGCTGGTGGACACCGAGCGCTGTTTCCAACTGATCGATCAGATGGTGCTGGCGATTCCGGAGGAAATCAAGAAAGCGCAGCGCGTCATGCAGGAGCACGAGCGCATCATCGCGCAGGCGAAGGAAGAGGCTGAGCGCATCAAGGAGATTGCGCGCGACGAGGCGCTGCGCATGGCGGAAGATGCGTCGATCACCCAGATTGCCCAGAATCGCGCGGCGGCGATCGAGGAACGCGCGCGCAAGGAAGTCGATCGGCTGCGCAACGAGGCGGATGCGTATGCGATCGATTCGCTGCAGCGTTTCAAGGATGAGCTGGATCACACGCTGACCGTGGTGTCGAACGGCTTGATGAAGCTCGAAAGCGAACGCGCGATGCGCCTGGGAATCGAAGATCGCAGTCGCAACGGCGAAGTCCGTTAGATTGCAGGCTGAAGCACGGATCACGGCGATCGCGGCTGCGTTGCATGACACGGTTGCATGACACGAATGAATTCACACGCGAACGATCGATGGCTCGGCGTCGTCATCGCTGCGGCGTCGTTCCTGCTGTTCGCCTACTACAGCGTGGTGACGCCGATCTTCGAGGCGTCGGACGAGCTGTGGCATTACCCGATGGTGATGCGCCTGGCGACGGGCGGCGGCCTGCCCGAGCAGCGCGCCGGGCAGACCGACGAAGAGGCCCCGTGGCGTCAGGAGGGCAGCCAGCCGCCGCTGTACTACGCCGCCGCCGCCGCGCTCACCGCGCCGCTGGATCATTCGAACTGGCGTGAGCTGCGACGGATTAATCCGCACGCCGACATGGGCGTGCCGACGCGCGACGGCAACGCGAACGCGGTGATGCACGATGCGGCCGAGGCGTTTCCGTGGGCCGGCGCCGCGCTGGCGGTGCACGCGGCGCGGCTGCTCTCGGCGCTGTTCTCGGCCGGGGCGGTGTGGTTCGCCTGGATGGCGGCGCGCGAAATCTGGCCGACGGCGTCGGCGGCGCGCCGTGCCGCCGTGCCGCTCTTCGTCGCCTGCGTGCCGATGTTCGCGTTCATCTCCGGCAGCATCAACAACGACAACGCCGCGGTCTTCTTCGCGAGCGGCGGCTTCTGGTGGGCGCTGCGCGAAATGCGCCGCGCGAAGTTTTCGCTGCGCAGCGCGGTGATCGCCGGCATCTTCGCCGGCTGCGGCGCGTTGAGCAAATCGAGCACGCTCGGGCTGCTCGGCCTGTACGGGCTGGCGGCGCTGCTCACGCTGCGCGACCTGCGCGGCGTCGCCGTGCGCGCCCGCTGGCTGGTCGTGATCGTCGTCGTCACCGTCGCCGTCTCGGGCTGGTGGTTCGCCCGCAACGTGATGCTGTACGGCGATCTGCTCGGCTGGAACGCGTTCCTCGACGTGGTCGGTCGGCGCGACGCGCCGGCGACGCTGGCGCAGCTGTGGACCGAGCGCGAGGGCTTCGTGTGGGCGTACTGGGGCGTGTTCGGCACGATGAACGTGATTTATCCGGAGTGGCTGCCCGGCCTGCGCGCGTATCACGTGCTCGATGCGATGACGATCGTCGCGCTCGTCGGCGCGGCGTGGGGCGCGGTGCGGGCGGTGCGCGCGCGGCGCATCGACTGGCGGGCGGCGGCGCTGTGCGCGGCGTGGATCGCGGCGATTTTCGTGGCGCTGCTGCGCTGGACGGCGCTGACGCCGGCGTCGCAGGGGCGGCTGATGTTCCCGGCGATCGGCGCCATCGCCTGCGTTTTCGTGTACGGCCTGGCGCAGATCCATCGCGCTGCGCCGTGGATCGCCGGCGGCGGGCTGGCGGCGCTGGCGATCTGGACGCCGGTCGGCGTGATCGCGCCGACGTACGCCGCGCCGCCGAATCAGTGGGCGACGTCGCCGAGCGACGCGACGTCGCAGGCGGAATCGCTGCCCACGCTCGCCCGCTTCGGCGACGCGCTGGACTTGCATGCGTTCTCGTACGACGCGGGCGAGGTGCGGCCGGGCGACGAAGCCACGCTGGCGCTCACGTGGACGCTCGACGCGCCGCTGCCGTTCGACGCCAGCGTGTTCGTGCATCTGATCGACGAGAACGACGTGATCGTGGCGCAGCGCGACATGCGTCCCGGGCAGGGATCGCTCTCGACGGCGCGCATGTTCACGCCGTATCGCTGGAGCGACCGCTACACCGTGCGCGTGCCGCGCATGGCGCCGGGTTCGCGGGCGCTGCGCTGGGTCGTCGGCGTGTACGACTACGCCGGCGGCGCGCGGCTGCGCACCGAAGCCGACGACGACCGCGTGGTGCTCGCAGCCGGCCCGGCGCTCGGCGAGCCGCGCGCGCGCGGGCTGCTGCGCTACGACGACGGCGTGCGCCTGCAGGCGATGCGCGGCGCGCGCACGCGCGTGCGGCCGGGAGACGCGGTCGTGGTGGAGACGGAATGGACGGCGCCGGCCGGCGCGCGCGACGACAACATTTCGCTGCAGATCATCGACGACGCCGGCAACAAAATTGCCCAGCAGGATTTGGGCGCGTCGTTCTCACAGGCGGCAGCCGACGGGGGCCCGCTCGTGCTGCGCCACACTTTGGCCGTTTCGCCCGACGCCGCGCCGGGCTCGTATCGACTGCTGCTGGTGCGCTACACGCCGGCCGGCGATTTCCCCAAGTCGCCGGCGTACGACGCCGTCAGCGATCAGTACGTCGGCGAGCAGGTGGTGGTGACGGGGATGAGAGCAGAAAGTAGATAGTGGATAGTGATAGTAGACAGTGGGAGTTGAGCCTGCCCACTATCACTATCCACTATCACTATCCGCTATCACTATCCGCTATCACTATCCACTATCACTATCCACTATCACTATCCACTATCACTATCCACTATCACTATCT
>JBIIIA010000071.1:0-11468 GCA_044235195.1 Thermoflexales bacterium | reverse complement strand
GGCCGGTCAGGATGCGGCCGAAGCTGCGCGGCCAGGCCGAGTTGCTGTCGCCGGCCACGGTGAACATGCGGCCGTCGCGGCCGGCGCGCACCGCCTGCGCGAACAGCGCACGCGCACGTTCGTCGACGTGGATCCACGCCGGCAGCCGCGGCGCAGCGTCGCCGCGCAGCGGGAGTGCGATCGTCGGCGTCACGATCGGGGCGTCGCCGGACCACGCGCCGAATGCGGTCGCCACCCAGCCCGTCGCGCCGCGCTCGTCGATCGCCACCCACGCACCGTCGCCGGTGCGCGCAATCACGCGGTACGACGCCCCCTGCTCCAGCACGCCGCCGCGCCCCGCCAGCACGCTCGGCGCCGCGCGCAGCGACACACCCGGATAGCGCACCTCGAAGCGCACCGCCTCTGCCGCCTCCTGCGCACGCACGCCCGGGACCGCTGCCACGCACATACCAAGCAGCAGTCCGAGCACCCACCGCTTCCCCATCACACCTCCCACTATCACTATTTACTATTACTCTCTACTCTCACTCTCTACTGCTCCGCCACCAAAGCCGCCAGCGTGAGGAGCGTCGCCTCGATGTGCCGCTGCATGCCGGCGCCGTCGAGGTGAAAATCCTTGTCGCCCTCGTCGATCAGGCCGAAGTTCGGCAGGTCGCGCGTGGCGGCGTAGAAATCCAGCAGCGGCACGTCGTATTCCGCCGCGAGCTTGCGCACGATCGAGTTGATGTGGCCCGCCGGCGCGCCTTCGTGCGATTCGAGGTCGTCGGCTTTGGTCACGAGAACCGGCAGCACGCCCTTGCGCAGCGCGATCTGCACCAACGGCCGATAGTGCTCTTCGAACGATTGCCAGGCGTACTGGTCGCCGGTGCCGAGCTCGATGAACACCACGGACGCGCGCGAAACCCAGATTTCGCATTCGAACGGCCCGACGTCGACGCCGCACAGCGCGCCGTCCGCCCACGTCGGGTCGTTCATGTTGGCGGTGCCGAAGCCGCCTTTCGCCGCCAGGCTGACGCGCCCGAACGACGCCTCGAATTTCGTCAGCACCGCCTGCATGCGCGCGTCGACGCGGCTGCCGTCAAACTCGCCGTTCGCCACGCGCCGCAGGTACACCGGCGGCTGCGAGTTGCAGTCGCCGACGACGGTGAACATGCCGAGGTCTTTGCCGAACTTCGGCGCGGCGGCGTAGATCGCGCGCTGCGCCGCCGTGATGCGCGGAATCCATTTCGGGAACGGGAAGGACGCCGCCGGCGCGGGCGTCGCCTTCGCCGCCGGGCGGCCGGCGCGCGTCGCGGTGCCGGCCGGCGGCGGAGTCGCGGCGATCACCGGCGCGTCTTCGAGCCGGCCGCCGACGAACGCGGCCAGGTCGGCGAACAGCCAGCCGGCCGCCGCGCCGTCGCTGCCGGCCAGCTGCAGCCAGCGGCCGTTGGCGCTGCGGGCGAGGACGGCCCGAAATTCGCCCTTGCGCACCGTCGCGCCGAGCGACGACGTCAGGCTCGGCGCGGCACGCAGACGCGCAGCGGGCTCGGTGATCGTCACGCGCGGCGCCTGCGCCTGCGCGCGCAGCGGGGATGCGATCCACGCCGCGGCGGCCGCAGCGCCGGCGCGCAACAAGGAACGACGCGTATAGAAGCAATTCATTTTTTGGCGGTGGGCGTGGCCTTCGGTGCGCGCGGCGTGGCCATCGTCCTGGGCGCGCGCGTGCCGCGCGGCGTGGCCGTCGGCTTGGGCGCGTCGACGAACTGCGCCAGCGTCTGCAGCGTCTGCATCATGCGCACGTCCATGCCGATTTCGCTGATGTGAAACGGCTGAATGGCGTCGCCGTCGGTGTTGTGCTCGTCGACGAGGCCGCCGTTCGGCAGCGATCGCGCGGCCGCGGCGAAGTCGATCACCGGCGCACCGTACTGCGCGCCGAGCGCGCGCACGATGTTGTTGATCGTGTCCGCCGGCGCGCCGCCCTGCTGCGATTCCAGCGCATCGGCCTTCGTCATCAGCACCGGCACGACGTTCTTCGCCAGCGCCGCGTCGATGATCCGCCGATAGTTCGCCTCGAACGACGGCCAGTCGAAGGTGTCGCCGGTGCCGAGCGCGACGACCAGCACAGACGCATTCGACGTGCGCAGCTCGCAGTCCAGCGGGCCTTCGTTCGCCGTGCAGACCTTCGGATCGGTCCACGCCGAATCGAACGCCATGCCGGAGGAGAAGCTGCCGTGCGTGGCGACGCTGCTGCGCTTCCACGACGGCGCGAGAAATTCGGCGACGGTGAGCAGCTCCGGTGCGGACGCCAGGCTGATCACGCCGGCGGACATGCGGCCGAGGTACACCGGCTTTTCGGAATTGCAGTCGCCGATGACCGTCACCATCGCCGGGTTGCGCCCTGCTTCGACGCCCTTGCGATACACGTCGCGCATCGCCTGCGACACCGTCGGCACGCCGACCGTCACGCGCGCCGCCGGCTTCGGCGGGATGAGCTCGGCCGTCGACATCAGCACCGGCAGGCTGTCGAGCGACGTGCCGTCCTTCGTGCGCACGTCGTTGCGATGCACCCACACGTGCGCGTTGCCGTACGGGATGTACGCCCATTCCGCGGTGAAGTCGCGGCCGACGGCCTCATAACACTGAAATTTCAGCAGGCGCCCGACCGGCGGCTGCGTCCAGCCATTCAGCGCGCGCGCGAACGCGCCGTCGACGTGCACCATCAGTTGAAAGCCTGGCCCATCCGAACATTGGAAGGGCAGCGACGGCGGCCGAGCCTGAACCGGCGAGGCGGACGATGCACTCCACAGCGATGCCAGAGCGACGACAGAGACGAAAGTAGAACGAAATAGTCTTCGCGAGAACATGCGCTGGAAATGCTACCCCAGGCCGCAGCACCGCCGTACAATTCGCCGCCGATGTCACGCTTCGCCACGTTCCTGCCCAGCCTCGCCCTGCTCGCCCTGCTCGCCGGCTGCGCCCCGGCGCCGACACCCGCGCCGACGTCGACGGCCATGCCGACTTCGACGCCCACCCCGTCGGCGACGGAGACTCCGCAGGCGCAGGCCGCACGCAGCGTCTTCGCGCCGCAGAAGCGCAGCGTGTGGGAGACCACCGTCGGGCCGGACCAGCTGCGCGGCGACTGCCCCAAGGGATCGATCGTGCCACCCTACGGGCCGGTCCTCATCACGCCGCGCGACGACGGCGGCTTCGACTGGAAGGACGTGCAGAACGGCGTCTACGCGTTCACACCCGCCGGCGATGCGTTCACCTACAGCGGCCCCAACGTGCGCAAAGACGGCGCGCTGACGATGACGCTGACCTTCAAGGACGAAAAAACGTTCGCCATGCAGGCCGAATACGTCCGCACGGACGCCCCGGCCTGCACGCACGCCTACGAATACGTCGGCGTGTTCAAATTCGAACGCTGACGCAGATCAGCTCAGCTTCGCGGCGAGCTTGATCTCCACCGAAGCCAGCGCCTTCGACACCGGGCAGTTGGCCTTGGCCGCGGCGACCTTCTCGTCGAACGTCGCCTGGTCGAGGCCGGGCACCACCGCGTCGCAGTCCAGCTCGATCAGGCTGATCGTCGGACCGTCGGTCAGGTGCACCGTCGCCTTCGTCTCGATGCGCGTCGGCGTGAAGCCCGCCTTGGTCAGCAGCGCCGACAGGAACATCGAGAAGCAGCCGGCGTGCGCCGCGCCGATCAGCTCTTCCGGATTCGTGGCCTTGGCATCGCCCTCGAAGCGCGACGCGAACGTGAACGGCCCTTCGAAGTGTCCGTTGCCGACCTTGAACGTGCCCGCGCCCTCGCGCAGCGTCCCAGTCCAAACCGCCTCTGACTTGGATACAGCCATCTCATTTCCTCCTGAATGCCGACCGCCGACCCGGCCCGTTGCCGCATCGACGCCGGCCTGATTACGGCTCGGATTGTACCGATGCGTCGTCCGCCCTACCGCACCAGCATTGCATCACCGAACGAATAAAACCGGTACTCCTGTGCGATCGCTTCGGCGTAGGCGCGGCGCATGAAGTCCATGCCCATCAGCGCGCCGACGAGCGACAGCAGCGTCGAGCGCGGCAGATGGAAATTCGTGATCAGGTGATCGACCAGCCGATAGTCGAAGCCCGGCGTAATAAAGAGATTCGTGAAGCCGGAGTATTCGCGCAGCGGCTCCTGCGCCGAGAGAAACAGGCGCGCGCTTTCCAGCACGCGCGCGCTGGTCGTCCCCACGGCCACCACGCGCCCGCCGCGCGCCCGCGCCGCCGTGATCGCGTCGGCCGTCTCCTGCGGCAGGTGGCACCATTCGCTGTGCATCGGATGCGATTCGACGTCGTCCTCGGCGATCGGCTTGAACGTGTCGAGCCCCACGTGCAGCGTGACGAACGCCGTGCCGATGCCGCGCTCGCGCAGCGCATCGAGCAGCCGCGGCGTGAAGTGCAGCCCGGCCGTCGGCGCCGCCGCCGACCCGGCGTTGCGCGCATACACGGTCTGATACCGGCCGTCGTCCGTCAATCGCTCATGAATGTACGGCGGCAACGGCATCTCGCCGAGCGCGTCGAGGTGCGGCTCGACCGGCTCGCTGAACGTCACGTGGTGCAGCGGCTGCTCCGCGGACGGCTCGACGACGGCGCGCAGCCCGTCTTCGAAATTCACCTTGCGCACGTTCCGCCCGCCCACCAGCGCTTCCCAGCGCACGTCGCTCAGGCGACGCAGCAGCAGCAGCTCGACCTGGCCGCCGGTCGGCTTGCGCCCCTTCAGGCGCGCTGCCAGCACGCGTGTGTCGTTGGCCACCAGCAGATCGCCCGGCCGCAGCAAGTCCGGCAGATCGCGAAAGACATGGTGCGCCAGCGCATGCGTCCCGCGATCGCACACCAACAGTCGAGCAGAATCCCGCGGCTCCACCGGCGTCTGTGCGATGCGCTCGGGCGGCAGCGTGTATTCGAGTTCATCGGTTTTCATGAATGTCCCGATCGTACACGCCATCTGCCGTCCGCCGTCCGCCGTGCTATTCTCATCACTCATGAATCGAAATTTCCTGTCTCGTGGCGGGTTGTGGGTGGCCGCGCAGATCGTGCTCATCCCGGCGATGCTGGCGGCGCTTTTCGCACTGCGCACCGCCGGCGTCGAAGCGCTGTGGCCGGCATGGCTGCGCGCACCGACCATGATTCTGGGAGGACTGCTGCTGGCCGGCGCCGTCGCCCTGCTCACCGCGGCCGTCCTGCGGCTCGGCGCCAACCTCACCGCCTTCCCGCGCCCGCGCGCGGGCGGCGCGCTCGTGGACAGCGGCGTGTACGCCGTCGTGCGTCACCCGATCTACACATCGATCATCGCCGCCATGCTCGGCATCACCCTCGTGCTGCACAGTGCGTTCGGCATCGTTTTCACCCTGCTGACATTCGTATTCTTCGACCGCAAGGCTGCGTCCGAAGAACGCATGCTGACCGCCGCCTACGCCGACTACGCCGCGTACCGCAAGCGCGTGCGCAAACTGATTCCATTCGTGTACTAGGGTTTTCAACGTATGTATCCACAGCACGCATGGCTGCCGCCGACGGCGCTCGCGGCCGTCGCAGCCGAACACGGCACACCCACCTACGTCTATTCGGCGGCGCGCATCGTCGACAACTACCGCCGCCTCGCCGACGCCTTCGCGCGCGAAGCAGGACGCAAAGTCGTGCTGCACTACGCCGTCAAGGCCAATGCCAACGCCGCGATCCTGCGTCTGCTGCGCGAATGCGGCGCCGGATTCGATGTGGTCAGCGGCGGTGAACTGCGCGCGGCGCTGCGCGCCGAAGCCGATCCGGCGTCGATCGTCTTCGCCGGCGTCGGCAAGCGCGACGACGAAATCGTCGCTGCGCTGGACGCCGACATCGGCTGGTTCAACGTCGAAAGTGCGCAGGAACTGCGCGTGCTCAGCGACCTGGCGACGGCGCGCGGCCGCGTGCAGCGCATCGCGCTGCGCGTCAACCCCGGCCTCGATCCGCGCACGCACGCCTATCTCGCCACCGGCAAGTCCGCCAGCAAATTCGGCCTGCCGCCCGACGACGCGCTGGCGCTCGTGCGCGACCGCGCCGCATTCCCCGGCGTCTCGATCGAGGGGCTGCACGTGCACAACGGCTCGACCATCACCGATACGCAGGTGTTCGCCGATTCGGCGCGCGTGATGATCGACATGGTCGCGCGCTGCCGCGCCGCCGGCGCCCCGATCACCCACCTCGACATGGGCGGCGGGTTCGGCGTGCCGTACATGCCCGGCCAGCCGCACGCCGACATCGACGGCATCGCGCGCGCGCTGGTGCAGCTCGCCCGCGCCGCCGACGTCGCGCTGGCGTTCGAACCCGGCCGCTATCTCGTCGCCGACGCCGGCGCACTCGTCACACAGGTGCTGTTCACGAAGGAGAGCGGCGGCAAGCGCTTCGCCGTCGTCGATGCGGCGATGAACGACCTGATCCGGCCGGCGCTCTACGGCGCCGTGCACCACATCGCGCCGCTCGCGCCGCGCGACGGCGAGCACGCCCTGTGGGAAGTCGTCGGCCCGGTGTGCGAAAGCGGCGACTTCCTCGGCCATGACGTGCTGCTGCCGCCGGTGCAGCGCGGCGACCTGCTCGTCGTCGGCCACATCGGCGCCTACGGACGCAGCATGGCGTCGAACTACAACCTGCGCCCGCGCGCCGCCGAAGTGCTGCTCGTCGACGGCGCCGCACGCCTGGTCCGCCCCCGTGAAGACGTCGATGCATTGCTGTAGATGGTGCGATTTCGAACGGCGATTTCTTACGTAAGGCACCTTAAATTTGACCGAAATCGAAAAGTAAACTAATTTTCGCCTCATGTTCGAGAGCTACAGCGCGGATCCGGTGTTCAACGTCAAGGCGATGACGCACCAGACAGGCGTGGCCGCAGCCACGCTGCGCGCCTGGGAGCGCCGCTACGGCGTGCCGTCTCCGCCGCGCACCGACAGCGGCTATCGGCTGTACTCGGCCCGCGACGTCGCCATCATCCGCTGGCTGAAGGCGCAGATCGAGGCCGGCATGAACATCAGCCAGGCCGTCGGCCTGCTGCAGACGCAGATCAACGCGCCGGAGGCGGCGCGCGCTTCGTCCTCGGCGTACGACTTGCCAGCATCTCTGCAGCGGCTGCACGACGAAGTGATTGCGGCCACGCTGGAATTCGACGAAGACAAGGTCGAGCGTGCCCTCAGCGAGGCGTTCGCTCTCTTCAGCGTCGAGGACGTGTGCGTCAACCTGATTCAACCGCTGATGGTGACCGTCGGCGAAAAATGGCACACCGGCAACTTGTCCGTCAGCCATGAACATTTCGTCACGAACCTGGTGCGCCGCCGGCTGCTGGCCCTGCTGGCAGCCACGCCGCCGCCGCATCACGCGCAGCGCATCGTCACCGCCTGCGCGCCGGACGAATATCACGAGCTCGGCCTGGTGATGATCTCGATTTTCCTGCGCCGCGAGGGCTACGGCGTGGTGTACCTCGGCCAGAGCACGCCGGCCAACCGCATCGAGGAAGTGCTGGAGACGGTCAAGCCGGAGGCGCTGCTGATCAGCGCATCACATCTGCGCGCCGCGTCGAATCTGCTGGCGCTCTACGAATCGCTGCAGGAGCATCCCGCCGCCGGTCGCCCGGTGGTGCTGGCCTACGGCGGCCGCATCTTCGGACAGGCCCCGGCGCTGCGCGCGCGCATCCCCGGCCTGTATCTCGGCGGCAGCGCCGTCGACGCCGCCCACTCGCTCAGCCGCATGCTCAAACGGCGCGACATCGGCGCCCTGCATCCCACCACCGCGCGCGCCGCCGCTCGCGATGCCGTCGATGAACTGCGGCTGCACAAGCCCGACATCATTTCGCTCGCCGCGCGCGGCATCAACCACGATACGCTCGATCTGAATCACATCCGCCCGAAGAGCGAGCGCGCCATCGAGACCGCCGAACGCCTCTTTCAGGTGCTCGACTCCAGCCTGTTTTTCGACGAGCCGGGCGTGCTGGCCGAAGCCGCGTACTGGGAATGGGATTCCCTCACGCCGGACGGCATGCTCCCGGAACAGATGCAGATGTGCGCGCAGCACTTCTGCAGCGCCGTCCGTTCACTCATCAACCCGCTCTCCCTGCCCTCCATCGAACCATTTCTTGCCGAAATGGCTGATGCGCTGAATCACTGACGCCAGGCAAGCGGACACCGGGACATCGCAGCGAGCCAGTGTTTACACGGTTTTTAGACAAACCTTCCGCAAAATTCATTCAACGTTCAGGTTTTGTCATAACATTACCGACGTGATTCTAGTAACGGGTGCAAACGGCTATGTGGGCAGCTATACGCTGCGTCAATTGAAGGCAACGCCTGAGCTGGCCGGCGAAACGATCGCCGCGCTGGTGCGCAGCGAGTCGCAGGCGGCGAAGGTCACCGCACTCGGCGCGCGCGCCGTCATCGGCGACGTGACGAAGCCGGAGACGCTGGCCGCGGCGCTGCGCGGCGTCGACCGCATCATTCACCTGGCGGCCGTCAACCGCGACAAGGGCGACGTCACCATGGAAAAGGTGAACGCGCAGGGCACGATCAACCTCGTCGACGCCGCCAAGGCGGCCGGCGTGAAGCACATCGTCACCGTCGTCGGCCTCGGCGCCGATTCGAAGCGCCCCTACCCGCTGGCCTACACACAGGGCCGCGGCGTGGAATACCTCATGGCGAGCAGCGTGCCGTACACCGTGCTGGAAGCGTCGGTGATCTTCGGCGCCGGCGACGAGTTCCTCAACACGTTCGCCGGGCTGGCCAAGGTGCCGCCGGTCATGGTGGTGCCGGGCAACGGCAAGTCGAAGTTCCAGCCGATTGCCGTGCAGGACGTGGCCGCCTGCGCCGTCAAGTCTCTGATTCTGCCGAACGTGATCAACCGCCGCCTGCAGATCTGCGGCAGCGAAGTGATCACGCTGGAAGGCATCATCGACGCCATCCTGGCCGAAATGAAATTGTCGCGCGTCAAGCTGCACATGCCGGTGCCGTTCCTGCGCATCGCCGTCGGCCTGATGGACGCGCTGCTGCCGAAGCCGCCGGTCACGCCGAGCCTGCTGGCGCAGCTGGGCGTGGACAACGTGGCAACGGACAACGCCACCGAGAAGGTGTTCGGCGTGCAGCCCATCAAGCTGCGCGACGGCATCGCCTTCGTTCGTGAAATGACGCTGGGCAAGCTGGTCTCCCGCTCGCTCGGGCGTCTCGAGTATCGCTAACTCCTCCTGGGTTGGGCAAGCCGAAGGGATCGCAGTTGGGTTGGTTGAGTTGGTGCTGCGGTCCCGGAGGCGCCTCCGGGGTTCTTCTATGCCGATCTTTCAAAGCGAGTTCGTCGTCCAGGCTCCGCTGCACGACGTCTGGCGCTTCCACGCCGATCCCCGCTCGCTGCCGAAGATCATGCGCGGCATCCACATCGAGCACATCGATGAGCCGATCGCCGCGGGCAGCCGCATCGACATGACGCTGCGCCTCGGCCCGCTGCGCATCCCGTGGACGGTCGTCGTCGTCGAACGACAGCCGCAGCAGTTCTTCCGCGACGAGCAGCCGGCGGGCGCCGGGCCGTGGGCGCGCTGGTCGCATACCCATTCCTTCGAATCGCTCGGCCCGCGCACGACGCTCGTGCGCGATCGCATCGAATACGCCGCCCCGTTCGGCATCCTCGGACGCATCGGCGCCGCGTTCTTCGGCAACGCCGCGATGCAGCTGCAGTTCGTCGGCCGCCGCCGCGCCACGCGTGCGCTTCTGGAGCACTGATTCCCCATGCAAAACAAAGTCGTCCTCATCACCGGCGCCTCGAGCGGCATCGGCCGCGCCGCAGCGCTCATGCTGGCCGCGCGCGGCGCGCATCTGGCGCTCGCCGCACGCTCGTATCCCAAGCTCACCGAAGTGGCTGATGAAGCGACCCGCCTCGGCGCGCGCGTCATCACCGCGCCGGCCGACGTGCGGGTGCGCGCCGAAGTGGCCGACATGGTCGCCGAGGCCGTGGCCACGTTCGGCCGCCTCGACGCGCTGGTGCACTGCGCCGGCATCGGCGTGCTCAAGCCGGCCGAGCAGCTCAGCGACGACGACATCGACGTGCAGCTCGACACCAACGTGAAGGGCACGCTGCTCACGGCCACGGCCGCCGCCGCGGCCATGCAGAAGAACGGCGGCGGCCGCATCGTCGCGCCGGTGGGCACGATGGGCCGCTTCGTCATGCGCGGCAGCGCGGCGTACAGCGCCAGCAAGTGGGGCGCCGTCGGCGCGCTCAAGGCCATGGCCACCGAATGGCAGCGCGGCGGCATCGGCGTTTCTCTGCTCTATCTCGGCGGCGTCGACACACCGTTCTGGGACGGCATCGACATGCGCGTGCAGCGCGACAAAATGCTGCGCGCCGACGACGCCGCGCGCGCCGTCGTCTACGCGCTCGAGGCGTCCCCCCTCGGCGTGCTGAACGAAATGGTCCTGCAGCCGGAATCGCATCAGTTCATTTAATCGCCGCCGCTGCCGCTGCTCCGCCCAAAACGCCGACCGCCGTGTGCATCACTACGGTGAATGCGGCAATCGCCGCCGTCAGCGCGCCGGATTCCACCAGTCGCAGCAGCCTCTCGATGATCGCGCGGGCTTCGGATTCGACGCGCGCTTCTCGCAGCAGCGCCGCCGCCTCGCGCGGGTCGAACGTCAGCACGATGATGAACGCCGCAGCCACGGCGCCGCTGACGACGCCGGTGATCAGCCCGAGCGCTGCACCGTCGCGCGGCGTCAGTGAGATTCCATGGCGACGCTTCTCCCACAGCACCACACCCGCGGCACTGCCCCACACCGATGCACAGCACAGGCAGTTCAACGCCAGCCCCAGCAGCGGCACTGTGGCCAGCACGCCGCTGACCAGCCCGGCCAGCGCCGCGAGCACCGGCGCGCGCCGCGGCATCGCCGTCACGTTCATTTGCTCACAGTCGCCTTCGCGTGATCAGCCCCGCGCCGATCGCGCCGCCGAACGCGCCGAGCCCGAGGTGCAGCATCAGCGCCAGACAGCCCACCGCCGAAGTCACCGCGCCGGACTCCAGCAGCGCACGCAGCGACGCGCTCTGCGCATCACCGAGCGACGACTGCCACGCCGTCATCACGCTGGTCAGTCCATCCACGCCGGCCAGCGTCAGCGCGATGTTCACCACGCCGGCCACCGTGCCCGTCAGCAGGCCGAGCGTCACGCCCTCGGCGCGCGTCAGCTTCGGCGCGCCGGCGCGCCGGAACAAATACACCGCGAAGATGCCGCCCAGCCACATCCACGCAAACGCCGCGCAGTTCACCAGGCTCACCACCGGCAGCGCCGACAAAGCGCCGGACAGCACGCCCGCGATCGCCGCAGGCACGAAAACATTTCGATTCATCGGCACACCTCCTTGCGTCGACGGTGCAGTATCGCCGATGATCGACGCCCTGCTAGGCGTAGGGGGCATCCGTCGTTTGGGGCGAGTCGTTCAGCCGGCAGAGAGATCCCTC
>JBIIIA010000070.1:0-11473 GCA_044235195.1 Thermoflexales bacterium | reverse complement strand
GCCGACTGCCGACCACGATCGATGTGCGCGATTCTTCGGCCAAGAGTCGCGCCACGGGCACGGCTCGAGTGCGTCTAAACGCGGTCGGCGGTCGGTGGTCGGTGGTCGGCGATGATGGCGCATCAACTTTGAATGATCTGCGGCAGCTCATCCACTGCCGCGGTGATTTCTTCGCCGGTGCGCATGTTCTTCAGTTTGCAGGCGCCGGCGGCGAATTCGGACTCGCCGGCGATGACGGCGAACGGAATGCGCTTGCGGTCCGCGTACTTCAGCTGGTCGCCGACGCGGCCTTTTTCGAAGTAGACCTCGCAGGCGATGCCGGCGGCGCGCAGGTCGGCGGCGATGCGCAGGTAGTCGCTCATGCGCGCCGGGTCGAGCACGGTGACGAGCGCGCGCGACGGCGTCTGCGCGTCGGTGGCGAGCAGGCCGGCTTCGAGGAGGGCGATGGCGAGGCGGCTGAGGCCGATCGAGATGCCGACGCCGGGCAGCTTTTCGTTGGTGAAGTAGCTGGCGAGGTCGTCGTAGCGGCCGCCGGAGCAGATGCTGCCGAGTTCGGGGTGCGCCAGCAGCTTGGTCTCGTAGACGGTGCCGGTGTAGTAGCCCAGCCCGCGCGCGATGCGCAGGTCGATGACGAAGCCGGTGGGCGGGACGCCGAGGCTGCGCACGCCGTCGGCGACGGTGCGCAGCTCGGCCACGCCCTGGGCGAACGTGTCGTCGGACATGGCCGGGTGCGCGGCGAGGTGATCGAGCAGCGCATCGACCGGCCGATCGTCGGCGACGAAGTCGAGGATCTGCACGGCGATTTCTTCGGCGAGCTGCACTTTGCCGACGAGTTCGGCGACGACCTTGTCGCGCCCGATCTTTTCGAGCTTGTCGACGGTGCGCAGCGTTTCGGCGATGTGATCAGCCGAGACGCCGAGCCAGCGATAGAAGCCCTGCAGCAGGCGGCGGTTGTTGATGCGAATGACGAAGTCGCCGATGCCCATCTCGGTGAAGATGCGATGGATCACCGCCGGCATTTCGGCGTCGTTGAGCAGGCCGAGCGAGCCGCGGCCGATGACGTCGATGTCGCACTGGTACAGCTCGCGGTAGCGGCCCTTCTGCGGGCGCTCGCCGCGCCAGACCTTTTGAATCTGATAGCGGCGGAAGGGAAAGACCAGCTTCTCCTTGTGCAGCGCCACGTAGCGCGCCAGCGGCACGGTCAGGTCGAAGTGCAGGGCGAATTCGGTGTCGGGCGATTCGCCTTCGCCGGCGAACAGGCGGGCGAGGGCGTAGATTTCCTTTTCGTCGGCGCCCTTCGACGTCAGCACTTCCTTGCGCTCGACGGCGGGCGTTTCGATCGGGGTGAAGCCGGACAGCTCGAAGTTGCGGCGGATGATGTCGATGCAGCGGTTGAAGACGCGCTGCTGTTCGGGGAGCAGTTCGGGGAAGCCGCTCATCGGCTTCGGCGTGATGATGGCCATAGTGGTGCGCTAATTGTCGGCGATTGCGTTGACGAGCTCGCGGTTGAAGGCGGGGATGTCGGCGACGACGCGGCCCCAGACGAGGTTGCCGTCGCGGAAGGCCGGAGCATCGATCCACTCGGCGCCGGCGTTTTCCATGTCGTCGCGGATGGCGAGGCTGCCGGTGGCTTTGCGGCCGCGCACGATGCGGGCGCTGGCGCCGACCCAGCCGGCGTGGCAGATCATGCCGATGATGCGGCCGCGCGCGTGCATGTCGGCGACGAAGGATTTGACGGCGTCGTAGCGGCGCAGCTTGTCGGGCGCCCAGCCGCCGGGAATCACCAGCGCGTCGAAGTCCTCGGCGCGCAGATCGGCGACGGCCGCGGCGGACGTGGCGGTCAGGCCGCCGCTCTTGCTGCGAAAAGTGGCGCCGGCCTTCGCGGCGGCGGTGACGATGTGCGCGCCTTCTTCTTCCAGGCGCATATAGACCGCCCAGAATTCGAGGTCCTCGAAGCCTTCTTCGACGAAAAAGCAGATGCGTTTGCCGGTGAGTTTCATGGTCGGATCCGATGACGGAGATCAGGGTTTGAGCAGGATGAGGCCGGTGTGCGCGGCCAGCGTCACGGCCACGTCGACGGGATTGCCGGCGAGCGTGAGGTAGCCTTCGTCGATCGACGATTTGCGATCGTCGCCGCTCGGGTTCACCAGCACCATGCCGCGTTCGAATTTGCGCTGGTAGAGGCCGCCGTCGAGCTTTTCGTATTCGCCCGTCGGCGCGCCGAGCGGCGCCGAGAGGATCGGGTCCGTGCTCCAGGCGGCGGAACCGGCGTCGAACTGGAAATACGTGCGCGCGCCGTTCTTGCCGAGCAGGTACGAGGCCGTGGCGAACGACAGCCACTGCCGCATCAGGTCCGGTTCGGCGGAAGAATCGACCGCGGTGGTGAGCAGCACGATGCGCCCGTCCTTCGATAGTTCGGCGAGCATGTCGACGTCGCGCTTCCACGCCGTTTCCGGCCGGAATTCGTCGGTGTCGCTGATGGGAGAGCGCACGAAGGCTTCGATGTGCACGCCGTCGGCGAGCGCGCCGAGCGCGGCGGCATCATCGTCGTTGGCAGCGAAGGCGGTGCCGTCGCGCCAGGCGTAGCCGCCGACGATGAGCACTTTGTCGGGCGCACGCGTGCGCACGGCGCGCAGCAGATTTTCGACGGCGTCGCGTCGCTGCGCAGCGGTGAACGTCTTCGTGCCGGTGTAGATCGGCGCATTGTTGGCCCGAATCAGGTTGGTCCCGAGGTCGGTGAGAAGAATCCCATCGGCGGCGGTCGCCGCCTGCGCCGCGGAGTCGGCCACCAGCGTGACCACGGCGGCGGTGCGGATGTCGAGCAGCGGGACGCCGTCGGCGTTGCGCGCCACGCGTTTGTTCTTGTCGAACAGGACGTACTCGGGGTTCGACTGGACCACGGCGGTGATGTTCGCCGCGAAGCCGACGGCGGCGCCGGACTCGGCCAGCACGAGCAGGCGCGTGTTCTTCTGATCGCGATAGGCGGGCGCGCCGGGGCCGGCGGCGATGTCGAGGTAGCCGGTATACGACTCGGCGGACTGGACGGAGGCGTTCCACAGTCCGATGGCGGCGCTGCTGTCCTGCGGTTCCTTTCTGGGGACGGCGGTCGCCGGCGGCGCGGTGACGGTCGGCAGCGGTGCGAGAGAGGGCGTGGGCTGCGCCTGCGGCGGCGGCGCGGCGGTGACCCAGGCGACGGGCGAGGGCAGCGCCGCGCCCTGCTGCAGCTGCTGCGCCGAGGGCAGGCCGCCGCACGCGGTGAGCCCGAGTGCGGCGACGAGCGCGACGGCGTTATACGCCGAACGCATCCTTGAGTTTGTCAAAGAAGCCCTTCTCCTGCTGTGGCACGACCTCTTTGCCGAGGGTCTTGGCCAGCTCCTGGAACAGGCGGCGCTGTTCGGCGTTGAGCGACTGCGGCACGGTGACGGTGACCAGCACCAGCTGGTCGCCGCGCGTGCTGCGGCGCAGATGCGGCACGCCCTTGCCCTTGATGCGGAATACCTGGCCGCTTTGCGTGCCGGCCGGGATCTGCAGCGCTTCCTCGCCGTCCACGGTCGGGACGCGGATTTCGTCGCCGAGCGCGGCCTGCGCCACGTTGATCGGCAGCTCGATGATGACGTCTTCGTCCTTGCGGCGGAAGTACTTGTGCGGGGCGACGTTGATGACGACGTACAGGTTGCCGGCCGGCCCGCCGTTGAGGCCGGGCTCGCCTTCGCCGTTCAGCCGAATCTGCGTGCCGGTGTCGACGCCGGGCGGGACGACGACGACGCGGTGGATCGACTTGCGCACCTGTTTGTGGCCGCCGCATTCCTTGCACGGGGTGGTGATCACCTCGCCGGAGCCGTTGCAGGTCGGACAGGTCGACACATTGACGAACTGGCCGAGGATGCTCTGCTGCACGCGGCGGACTTCGCCGGTGCCGTTGCAGGTTTTGCAGCGGATGGGCGAAGTGCCGGGTTCGGAGCCGTTGCCGGTGCAGCGCGTGCAGGCTTCGTTGCGGACGATTTCGATTTCCTTTTCGCCGCCGAAGACTGCTTCGAGGAATTCGATGCGCAGGTCGTAGCGCAGGTCGGCGCCGCGGCGGGGGCCGCGGCGCTGCTGCGATCCGGCGCGCGCGAAGCCGCCGAAAAACTCGTTGAAGATGTCGTTGATGTCGCCGGAGAAGCCCTCTGCGCCGGCGCCGCCCGGGCCGCCGCCGAAGCCGGCCGGGCCGGCATGGCCATAGCGATCGTAGGCGGCGCGCTTCTGGTCGTCACTCAGCACTTCGTAGGCTTCGTTGACTTCCTTGAAGCGCGTCTCGGCGTCTTTTTCCTTGTTGACGTCCGGATGGAACTTGCGCGCCAGCTGGCGGAAGGCCTTCTTCAGCTCATCCTGCGTGGCGTTCTTTCCGACGCCGAGAACTTCATAGTAATCGCGTTTGGCCATGGTCATTCGTCCGTTCGTTTACTTGTCGTCGCGCACTTCGCCGTCGATGACGTCGTCATCGGCCGGCGGCTTGCCGGCGTCGCCCTGTGCCGGTGCATCGCCGGCCTGCTTGTAGAGCGCTTCGCCGGCGGAGGCCAGCGCGTTGCGCAGCGCCTCGGTGGCGGCGCGCATGGCAGCCACGTCGTCGCCGCCGATGACCTGGCGCACTTCGGTGATCTTCGCCTCGATGGCGGACTTGGCGTCGGCGGGGATCTTGTCGCCGTTCTCGCGCAGCAGCTTCTCGGCCTGGTAGGCGGCGTTGTCGCCTTCGTTGTGCGCTTCGATTTTTTCGCGGCGGTTGCTGTCGTTGGCGGCGTTGGCCTGCGCTTCCTTCACCATGCGGTCGATCTCTTCCTTGGCCAGGCCGGAGGAAGGCTGAATGGTGATGTGGCCGGTCTTGCCGGTGGCTTTGTCGGTGGCGCTGACGTTGAGGATGCCGTTGGCGTCGATGTCGAACTTGACCTCGATCTGCGGGATGCCGCGCGGCGCCGGCGGGAGGCCGTCGAGGATGAACTTGCCGAGCGACTTGTTGTCGGCCGCCATCGGGCGTTCGCCCTGCACCACGTGGATTTCCACGCTCGTCTGGCTGTCGCTGGCGGTGCTGAACACCTGGCTCTTGCCGGTCGGGATCGTGGTGTTGCGCTCGATGAGCGGCGTGGCCACGCCGCCGAGCGTCTCGATGCTGAGGGTGAGCGGCGTCACGTCGAGCAGCAGCACGTCCTTGACGTCGCCGCCCAGCACGCCGGCCTGCACCGCCGCGCCGACCGCCACCACCTCATCCGGGTTGACGCTCTTGTTCGGCTCCTTGCCGAACATGCGCTTGACGGCGTCCTGGATGGCCGGCATGCGCGTCATGCCGCCGACCATGACGACCTCGTGAATCTGGCTCTTGTCGATGCCGGCGTCGCGCAGGGCGAGCTGGCAGGGCGTGAGCGAGCGCGCGATCAGGTCCTCGGTGAGCTGCTCGAGGCGCGAGCGCGTCAGGCGGGTGACGAGGTGCTTGGGGCCGGTGGCGTCCGCCGTGAGGTACGGCAGGTTGATCTCGGTCTCCATCGTCGAGGAGAGCTCGATCTTGGCCTTCTCGGCCGCTTCCTTGAGGCGCTGCAGCGCCTGGCGATCGGCCTTGACGTCGATGCCCGTCTCCTTCTTGAAGAAGTCGATCAGGTAGTGCATGATGCGATCGTCGAAGTCGTCGCCGCCGAGGAAAGTGTCGCCGTTGGTGGCCTTCACTTCGAAGACGCCGTCGCCGACGTCGAGGACCGACACGTCGAAGGTGCCGCCGCCCATGTCGTAGACGATGATGGTCTCGTCCTTCTTGCGGTCGAGGCCGTAGGCGAGCGCCGAGGCCGTCGGCTCGTTGATGATGCGCATCACTTCGAGGCCGGCGATCTTGCCGGCGTCCTTGGTGGCCTGGCGCTGGGCGTCGTTGAAGTAGGCCGGCACGGTGATGACCGCCTGGGTGATCGTCTCGCCCAGGTACGCCTCGGCGTCGGCCTTGAGCTTCTGCAGGACCATGGCGCTGACTTCCTGCGGCGAATATTCCTTGCCGCCCATGACGATGCGGCAGTCGCCGTTGGGCGCGCCCACCACGCGGTACGGCACGACTTTCAGCGCCTTCTGCACTTCGGCGTCGGTGAATTTGCGGCCCATGAAGCGCTTGACGGAGAAGATTGTGTTCTCCGGGTTGGTGACGGCCTGGCGCTTGGCGACCTGGCCGACGATGCGTTCATTGTTCTTCGGGTTGACGGCGACGACCGAGGGGATCAGCCGCGATCCTTCGGCGCTGGTGATGACGGTGGGTTCCCCTGCTTCCATGACGGCGACCACGCTGTTGGTGGTGCCGAGGTCGATTCCGATGATCTTTGCCATTTCACTCCAGATGATGAATTACAACGTAATGATCGTGTTCGAATTACTGCGCCACGCGCACGAGCGCCGGCCGCAGCACGCGTTCGCCGAGCCGGTAGCCGGTGCGCACCACTTCGATGATGTGGCCGCTGGGCACGTTCGGGTCGGCGTCGTGGGTGATCGCCTCGTGGCGGGCCGGGTCGAACGGGGTGCCCGGCGCAGCGTCGACGGGTTTGACGTTTTCGCTTTCGAGCAGCGCGGCCAGCTTGCGCGAGATATGCAGCACGCCGACGACCCAGTTTTCGCCGCGCAGGTTGTCGGGCAGGTTGCGCACGGCCAGGTCGAAGTCGTCCTGGACCGGCAGCATTCGCGAGACGAGGCCGGCGACGGCCATGTTGCGCAGTTCGGCGTTCTGGGCCTCCATGCGCTTCTTGTAGTTGGCGAATTCGGCGCGCGAGCGCTGCCAGCCGTCGAGGTTGGCGGCGGCTTCGGCGCGCGCCTTGTCGAGCTCGGCGGCCAGCGCCGCTTCCGGCGTCGGCGCCGCTGCGGCGGTGGGTTCGGGATTGGTTTCCGTTTCCATGGCGATTCGTGGAATTATTCGTGGATATAGAGATCGCTGACCATGTCACTCATTAGGTCGGCGACATAACGAACGGTGCCGATGGCGCGGCCGTAGGGCATGCGGGTCGGCCCGAGCACGCCGAGCGCGCCGGTGGCGAACCCTTCGACGCCGTATTTGGCGAACACCAGGCTGCAGGTGCTGAGCTCCTGCCAGCGCCCCTCGCCGCCGATGACGACTTGCACGGTGCCGATCGGGGCGTCGAGCACATCGGTGAGGAAGCTGGGCTGTTCGAGCGCGCTGACGAGCGCGTTGGCCTCGCTGCTGCGTTCGAATTCCGGCTCCTGCAGCACCTCCGACAGCCCGTCGCGGTAGATCTGCGGCAGATTGACTTCGGCGTCGCCGGCCATGACGATGACCAGATGCTGCACGATTTCGCGCTCGAAATCGCTGAAATCGCCCGTTTTGAGCCGAATGGCGTCGACGTCGAGGTTGTCGAAGGCGGCGTTCAGCTTGTTGGCTACTTGGATGAGCAGCTCCGGCGAGGTCGGCTCGCTGAGCGTCAGGCTGCGATTCAGCACGTTGCCGCCCTGGAAGACGACGACCATGAGCGCGCGCTGCGCCTGCGTCGAGAGCAGGCTGAGCTGGCGCAGGCGCGGTTTGTCCATGCGCGGGGCGGTGATGAGCGCGGCGCCGCGCAGCGAGCGGGCCAGCACCGCCGCCGCCAGCCGCATCCACTGCGCCATCTCCAGGCGCGCCTGGTGAAACTGGTGGCGAATCGTGTTGCGCTCGGCGGCCGAGAGCTCGATGTCGCCCAGCAGTCGCTCGACGAAATAGCGGTAGCCCTTGTCCGTCGGCACCCGCCCGGCCGAGGTGTGCGGATGCGTCAGGTAGCCCAGCTCCTCCAGCACCGCCATCTCGTTGCGAATGGTGGCGCTGGACACCTGCAGGTCCAGGTAGGTTTCGAGCAGCGTGCGCGATCCGACCGGCTGCGCCGTCGCAATGTAATGCTTGACGACCAGCCCGAGGATGGTCTGCTGACGCGGAGACAGATCTGCCATAGTGTCTGCGCGCGTTGGCACTCTCTGGCAGTCGACTGGTGAGAGTGCTAGCGTGCGCGGCAAAATGATAGCATGAAAGAGGGCGGCCGTCCGTCGTCTTTACGGATGCATTCCGGGGAAACTCAGCCCGGCGCGCTCATCGAAGCCGCGCATGACGTTCAGGCATTGCACGGCGCTGCCGGCGGCGCCCTTCACCAGGTTGTCGATGGCGCTGAGCAGGGTGACTTTGCGGCCGTCGTCGGCCAGATAAAAGCCGACGTCGGCCCAGTTCGAGCCGGCCAGGATTTTCGGCTCGGGTGCGCGGAAGATGCCGGTGTTCGTCTTGACGATGCGCACGAACGGTTCTTCCTTATAACAAGAGCGGAAAGCCTTCCAAAGGTCTTTCTCCTGCACCTTGTCCTTGAGAAAGACGTGCACGGCGGCGGCGGCGCCGCGCACCATCTCGATCGAGGTGATCGTCATGTACACCGGCGGCGGCGTGGCGCCGAGCGTGCGGAAGGTCTGCTCCACTTCCGCGCTGTGACGATGCTGGACCGGGGCGTACGGGCGCACGGCGCCGCTGCGCTCGGGGTGGTGCGAGCCGTCGTTGCCGGTCGCGCCGCCCTCCGACGAGCCGACCTTGATGTCGGCCACGATCGGCATGGCCGCGTCCAGCAGTCCGGCGCGCACGAGCGGCAGCAGTGCCAGGTTCGTCGCGGTGGCGTTGCAGCCGACGCCCGAGGCGTAGCGTGCGCCGCGCAGCTGCTCGCGCGTGAGTTCGGGCAGGCCGTAGACGAATTTCTCCGCCCAGGCCGGGGCCGGGTGATCCTCGCCGTACCAGCGCTTGTACGCCTGCATGTCGCGCAGGCGGAAATCGGCGCTCAGGTCGATCACCGTCTCCGCCAGGCCGGCCCATCTGTCGATCTGCGTGCTCGCCTCGCCGTGCGGCAGACACAGGAAAATCACGTCGCACGGCTGCACGTCGTCCGGGCGGATGAACTGCAGCTGGCCGTGCGCCGTGCCGCGCAGGTTCGGGTGCACGGCGTGGGCGAATTCGCCCATGCGGCTGCGCGACGTGATCTGCGTCACGTGCGCGTTCGGGTGACCTTCGAGCAGGCGGAGCAGTTCTCCGCCGGTGTAGCCGGTGCCGCCGATGACGGCGCAGTTGAGCTTGGACATGACCGGGCGAATTATAAAGATGGCGACCTTCGAAACGAAGGAAAGGTACCCGGCTTCTTAGAAGCCGGGTACCTTTCCTTCGTTTCGAAGGTCGCCTCCTACAAATCCTGGTTCTGCGGCAGCATCACCAGGTCGCGAATGGTGACGTGCGGCGGCTGCGACAGCATGAACACCGCCGCGGCGGCCACATCCTCGGAGCGCAGGCTGGCATGCTCGGCGATCTTGCGGTCGATGTCGGCCGGATCGTGGAAGCCCCACAGCTCGTTGGCGACCATGCCCGGGGCCAGCGCGCCGACGCGGACGTTGTGCGCGGCGACCTGGCGGCGCAGCGTGTGCACGAATCCCTGCACCGCATGCTTCGACGCCGAGTAGATCGGCTCCCACTGAATATCGATGAACCCGGAGATCGAGCTGGTGACGAGGATGTCGCCCGCGCGCTGCGCGATCATGTGCGGGAGCACGGCATGTGCACAGCGCAGCACGCCGTCGATGTTGACGTCGAGCAGATTCGCCCACGCCTCCGGGTCTCCGTCGACGACCTGGCCGGGGATATAGATGCCGGCGTTGGCGAACAGCACGTCGATGCGGCCGAAGCGCTCCAGCGCCCGATCGATCAGCCGGCGCACGTCCGCGCCGTTCGTGACGTCGGTGGGCACCGCCAGCGCGTCCGGGCCGAGCTCCTGCGCCAGCGCGGCGAGCTTTTCGGCCGAACGCGCGGCGAGCACGAGGCGGCAGCCGAGCGCGGCGAATGCGCGCGCCGACGCCGCGCCGATGCCGGAGCTGGCGCCGGTGATGATGATCGTCTTTCCGTGAAGGGGGTGAACCAGAGGGGACGGGGGCATGGGCGGAATGGTAGCGGCGAACGAGTGCGGCGACAATTCGCGCATGCGATATTTCCTCGGCATCGACGTTTCGACGACCGCGACGAAGGCGCTGCTGACCGACGCATCCGGAACCGTGCGCGGCGTCGCCGCCGTCGAGTACGGCTTCGCGACGCCGCAGCCGTTGTGGAGCGAACAAGATCCGGCGCTGTGGTGGGACGGCGCCGCGCGTGCGGTGCGCGACGTGCTGGCGCAGACCGGCGTCGACCCGGCGGCGATCGGCGCCCTCGGCCTGACCGGGCAGATGCACGGGCTGGTGCTGCTCGACGCGCGTGGCGCGGTGCTGCGCCCGGCCATCCTGTGGAACGACCAGCGCACGCAGGCGCAGTGCGACGAGATTCATCGGCGGGTGCGGCGCGAACGGTTCGTACAGATCACCGGCAACGTCGCGCTGACCGGATTCACCGCCCCGAAAATTCTGTGGGTGCGCGAGCACGAGCCCGAACTGTACGCGCGCGCGGCGCACCTGCTGCTTCCGAAGGATTACGTGCGCCTGCAGCTCACCGGCGAATACGCCATGGACGTGGCCGACGGCGCCGGCACCGTGCTGATGGACCTGCGGCGGCGCGCCTGGTCCGACGAAGTGCTGCGGGCGCTGGACATCCCGCGCGCGTGGATGCCGGCGCTGTTCGAAGGCCCGCAGGTGACCGGCCGCATCACGCCGGAAGCGGCGGCGGCCACAGGCCTGCGCATCGGCACGCCGGTGGTGGCGGGCGGCGGCGACCAGGCGGCGCAGGCGGTGGGCGTCGGCGCGGTGGAGGAGGGCATCGTGGCGCTGACGCTGGGGACGAGCGGCGTGGTGTTCGCGACGACGCGCGCGCCGGCGATCGACGCGGATGGGCGGCTGCACGCTTTTTGCCATGCCGTGCCCGGGCGCTGGCACACCATGGGCGTGATGCTGTCGGCGGGGGGCAGCCTGCGCTGGCATCGCGACACCTTTGCGCCGGGTGTGAGCTACGACGAACTGCTGGCGCCGGCTGGCCATGTTGCACCGGGGGCGGACGGGCTGCTTTTTCTGCCGTATCTGACCGGCGAGCGCACCCCGCACGCCGATCCGACGGCGCGCGCGGCGTTCCTCGGGCTGACGGTGCGGCACGGGCTGGCGCACTGCACGCGTGCGGTGCTGGAGGGCGTGGCGTTCGGGCTGCGCGACGGGTTCGAGCTGATGAAGGTCGCCGGGCTGGGGGAAATTCGGCAGGTGCGGGCGTCGGGCGGCGGTGCCAGGAGCACGCTGTGGCGACAGGTGCTGGCCGACGTGTTCGGCTGCGAGCTGGCGACGGTGAACACCGTCGAGGGGGCGGCGTATGGGGCGGCGGTGCTGGCGGCCGTCGGCGTCGGCGAGTATGCGACGATCGACGAGGCGTGCGCGGCGTGCGTGCGGGTGACCGGCGCGACGGCGCCGGGCGGCGCGGCGGGCGCGTATGCCGAGGCGTATGCGCGCTTTCGGGCGGCGTATCCGGCGCTGGCCGCTGTGCGGGGGTGACCTTCGAAACGACGGAAAGGTA
>JBIIIA010000069.1:0-11475 GCA_044235195.1 Thermoflexales bacterium | reverse complement strand
AGGCATTGCACCTGACCGTAGATGTGCCCGTGGGTGATGCCGATGACGGCGAATCTGATCATGGAACGGAGTGTAGTGCGGCGAATCGGAGTGCGCCCGCAGCATGTTCCGTTATACTTTTCCGGTAATTCGTATAACGCTACGAATCATTGCCAACGGCGATGACATACCAGGACGGAGGGCAACACACGACGATGACAGTGCTGACAGTTTCATCCAAGGGGTGGGTAGTGATCCCTGCGGGACTCAGACGAAAATACAAACTCGATTCCGGCTCCAGACTGTGCATCGTCGATTACGGAGGCGTTCTCTCACTCGTGCCGGTCTACGACGATCCGATTGCAGAAACAGCGGGCATTCTGCGATCCGGGCGATCGTTAAATAAAGCACTTCTCAAGCAGCGTGCAGTCGATCGGGCAAAGGAGAAAGCCCGTGGCCGCTAAAGCACACTCCTATATCCTCGACAGCTTTGCCATCTTCGCCCACTTCGATGATGAAGCCGGAGGAAAGGCGGTGCGTGAAGTGCTGGAATCCGCATCTGCCGGCAGAGTGAAGGCATATCTATCCGTCATCAATCTCGGGGAGATTGCGTATATCACCGAACGGGAAATCGGACTCGCCGCCGCGCAAATGGCACTGGGTGCCATCGAGCAGCTGCCGATCGACATTCTCGAAGCCACTCGGGAGCGCGTGCTCGCTGCAGCGCATATCAAAGCCAGGCACCGAGTTTCGTATGCCGACGCCTTTGCCGTCGCTGCCGCAATCGAGCTCGACGCAGTTCTCCTCACAGGCGATCCTGAATTTCGAGCCGTGGAAGAACTCATCGCGATCGAATGGCTTGCGCAAGCCTGAAAGCCTGATTGCCGGCGAGCGCAGGAGCGAGTAAAAACAAGCGCATGACATCACAGACCGGACAGACCGGATCGGATATGTTTCGCATCGAGGGCAAAACTGCGCTGGTGACCGGCGGAGACAAGGGACTGGGAGCGGCGATCGCCGTCGCGCTGGCGCAGGGCGGGGCAGACGTCATGGTGACGTCGCGTTCGGGCCGCGCGGACGACACGCTGCGCGCGATCGCCGCCGCCGGCCGCCGCGGCGAAGCATTCGCCGCGGACTTCGAAACTCCCGGCTCCGCCGAGGGACTCGTCGCCGAAGCGCTGCGTCGTTTGGGCCGTCTGGACATCCTGGTGAACAACGCCGGCATCCAGCGCCGCGCCGATGTTCTGGATTTCCCGATGGAATACTGGGAATCGGTCATGCAGATCAATCTGAAGGCGTGCTGGATCCTGTCGCAGAACGCCGCGCGCCACATGGCGGAGCGGGGAAGCGGCAAAATCATCAACATCGCGTCGGTGCTGTCGTTTCAAGGCGGGCTGCGGGTGCACGCCTACGCCGCCGCCAAGCACGCGCTGGCCGGCCTGACGAAATCGATGGCCAACGAACTGGCCAGCAAAGGCATCAACGTCAACGCAATCGCGCCGGGCTACATGAACACCGACAACATCGAGGCGTTGGTGAACGACCCGGTGCGCTCGAAGCAGCTGCTGGAACGCATCCCGGCCGGCCGCTGGGGCGTCCCGGAGGACCTGGCCGGCCCGGCGCTGTTTCTGGCGTCGGCGGCCAGCGACTACGTACACGGGCACGTGCTGGTGGTCGACGGTGCGTGGCTGACGCGCTGAGTGGCGCGTGTGGCATTCGTCGAAACGACGAAGTGCGGACGCCGTGTGAAATCGTTTGACAATTCGGGGGCGCGCCGCTACGGTTGAACAGTTATGAAGCTCAAAGTTTTCAAATCCCTGTGGGGCATGAGCGGGACGCTCGAAGAGCAGGCGCGCCGCATCGCCGAGGCCGGCGTCTACGATGGCATCGAGACGTCGATGCCGGCGCCGGAGAACGAAGCTCATTTTCGTGCGGTGCTCGCAGCACACGGGCTCGACTACGTGCCGATGATCTTCAGCTTCGGCGCGACCGTGCAGGAACACATCGCGTCTTTTCGCGCCAATCTGCAGCGCGCGCTGACGTTCGCGCCGAGCGTGATCAACGCGCACGGCGGCAAGGATTACTGGTCGCCCGAAGACCAGGCGCTGTTCGCGGGCGAAGCGCTGCGCGCGACGCAGGAGCTGGCGGCGCCGAACGGCGTGCTGGTCGGCCACGAAACGCACCGCGGCAGGCTGATGTTCACGCCGGCGAACACCGCGGTGCTGCTGCGCAAATATCCGGAACTGCGGCTGAACGCCGACTTCAGCCACTGGTGCTGCGTGTGCGAATCGCTGCTGGACGATCAGAAAGAGGTGATCGATCTGGCGTGCCAGCGCGCCGTGCACATTCACGGACGCATCGGCCATCAGGAAGGTCCGCAGGTTTCCGATCCGCGCGCGCCGGAATTCGCCGACGCCGCGGCGCATCATTTCGCGTGGTGGGACGCGATCGTGGCGGCGCAGCGCGCGAGCGGCCGCAGCGTGATGTCGTTCACGCCGGAGTTCGGCCCGCCGACGTACATGCCGTCGCTGCCGTACACGCGCCAGCCGCTGGCGGATCTGTGGGACATCTGCCTGTATATGACCAGCGAGTTTCGGCGTCGATTCGAGGCTGCGTAGGCCGATCGGCGCAGCAGAAGCAAGCGACGGGCGCGCAAGCGGCCGTCGCTTTTTACTCGTCCATTAATTTAACACAATGAATATTAAGTTAAATAACGTTGTATGATCGGCGCCATGGCCGCCGATCCCGCCGCACGATCCTCGAATCCAGCCCCCCTGCTCTCCGCCGACACCGTCGACGAATTTCTCGCCTCGCTGCGGCACGCCAACCCGAACACGCGCGCCGCGTATCGCGCCGCGCTCACGCTCGCGGCCTCGCTGCATCTGGCGATCGACCTCGACATCCTCAAGTCGTTCGGCGCGCAGCTCGCGCGCCGCAAGTACGCCAAAGCCACGCAGCAGCTGTACCTCGCCGCCATGCGCCGCATGCTCGAATGGATGGACGCCGCCGATCGCCTGCCGGCCAATCTGAACCGCGCCAAGGCCGAAGCCAGGCTGCGCACCTCCGGCGTCCGCACGCGCGGCGGCTATCGCCATCGCATCGCCGACGAACGAATTCCCCAGCTCGTCACGTATTTCGACGGACCGCCGCCGCCGCCGGATCCGAAGAATCCTGCGCGTTCGCGGCGAGCCGTCCTCGAACACCTGCGTTCGCGCGCCATCGTGCATACGCTCTACGCCTCGGCTGGCCGCGTCAGCGAAGTCGCCGGCCTGACGCGCGGCCAGGTCGCCGACGGCGCCGCCTCCGAAGTGCTCGTGCTCGGCAAAGGGGCCAAGGAACGCATGCTCTTCCTGACGCCCGAGGCGCAGTCGGCCATCCGCGCCTACTGCCGCGAGCGCGACGACTCGGCGCCGGCGCTTTTTATTTCGCACGGCCGCGACGCCGGACAGCCGCTGAGCCGCGTCGCCGTCTGGCACACGATCAAGCGCGCCGCCCGCGCGCTCGGCCTCAACGCCAACACGTCGCCGCACAGCTTCCGCCACTTCCGCGCCACGCAGCTGCTCAACGAAGGGATGCCGCTGGAATCGGTGCAGGCCTACCTCGGCCACACGTCGCCGGCGACGACGCGCATCGTCTACGCGCACACCAAGACCGACGTGCTGCGCGACCAGTTGAACACGTTCGGGCTGTCGCCGAAGGAAGCGGCCGTGAAGAAGGGAAGAGGGGAAGAGGGGAGAGGGAAGAGGCAATAGGGGAGAGGCAACCGCACCCCGGGACTCAATCCCGGTATTCCGTGGTGCGATTTCCCGCACTACGCGCAAGCGCCGGAGGCACGACGATTCCCAAGCCCGGGGCACCGCCCCGGGCGCACCGAGCGCATGACATGAGATGTCGCCGGTGAGACAATGCGTCCCGTGAATTCGCCGATCTCGTTTTCCTCCGCTCCCCTGCCCTCGCTTTACGACCTCACCTTCGAGCAGCTCACCAAGGAGCTGGCCGGCTGGGGCGAACCCGCCTTTCGCGCGAAGCAGATCTGGACGTGGATGTATCAGCGCATGGCGTCGCACATCGACGAGATGACGGACCTGCCGAAGGCGCTGCGCGCGCGGCTGCGCGAGCACTTCGTCCTGATGCGCACCACCGTCGCCGCACACCAGCGTTCGAGCGACGGCTGGACACAGAAATGGCTCTTCCGCATGGCCGACGGCGCGGAGATCGAAACGGTGCTGATGGAATACGACGGCCAGCGCCGCACCGCCTGCATTTCTTCACAGGCGGGCTGCGCCATGAACTGCTCGTTCTGCGCCACCGGCCAGGGCGGCTTTCTGCGCAATCTGCGCTCCGGCGAAATCGTCGAGCAGGTCGTGTTCGTCGCGCGCGCGCTGGCCGCCGCCGATCGCAAATCAACCGAGCGGCTGTCCAACCTCGTGCTCATGGGCATGGGCGAACCGTTCGCCAACTACGCCAACGTCATGGAAGCGGTGCATCGCGTCATGCACCCGGAAGCCGAAGGCGGCTTCGGCCTCGGCGCGCGCCGCATCACCGTGTCGACCGTCGGCCTGGTCCCCGGCATCGAGCGATTCGCCGCCGAGGACTCGCAGGTCAACCTCGCCGTGTCGCTGCACGCGGCGACCGACGACCTGCGCGACAAGCTCGTGCCGATCAATGTGCGCTATCCGCTGAAGGAAGTGGTGCACGCCACGCGCGAGTACCTGCGCAAAACCAACCGCCGCGTGAGCTACGAGTGGGCACTGATCGACGGCGTCAACGACACGGTCGATCAGGCGCGCGCGCTGGTGGAGCTGGTGCGCGAGACGAACCCGCGCGCCGCCAACCTGGTGCACGTCAACATGATCCCGCTGAATCCGACGCAAGGCTATCGCGGCCACGCGCCGGACGTCGAGGCGCGTCATCGCTTTCGCGAAGTGCTCGAACGCGCCGGCGTGCCGAACACGCTGCGCGTGCGGCGCGGCATCGACATCGCGGCCGGCTGCGGCCAGCTCAAGGCGCAGGAACATTGACGCGCGCGGTTACGGCCGCACGTGCACCTTCAAGCTGCGACCGCCGGCGAACTCAGCGAACCCGGCGGCGAACTCCGCCAGCGGCAGCACGTGGCTGACGAGCGGCGCGACGTCGATGGCGCCGGCCTCCAGCCAGCGAATGGCCGGCGCGAACGTCTGCGACAGCGCGAAGCTGCCGACGATCGTCCAGTCGTTGCGAAAGATGCGGTACGGCTCCCACGCGGCATGGGCGCCGATCGGCGCCACGCCGAACTGCAGATACGTGCCGCCGGGCCGCAGCGGATCGAGCGCGCGTTCGATGACGCGCGGCAGGCCGGTGGCGTCGACGACGACGTGGAACTTGCCCGGATCGTGCGGCAGCTCGCTCGCCTCGGCGGGCGTGAGCACGGCGTCGGCCCCCACCCTGCGCGCCAGTTCGGCCCGCTGCGCATTCGGCTCGACCAGCGTCAGCCGCGCGCCGCCGACGCGGCGCAGCGCCTGCGTCAGCAGCAGACCCATCGGGCCGCCGCCGAAGATCAGCACGTCGTCGCCGGCGCGCACGCGGATGCGGCCGAGCGCGTACACCACGCAGGCCAGCGGCTCGATGAACGCCGCGGCGGCGTCGTCGATCGAATCCGGCACCGGATACACCGCGCGGGCCGGCAGCGCCACATATTCGGCGAAGGCGCCAGCGCGCGTCACGCCGACGGCCTGCCAGCGCCGGCAGTGATTCGGCTGCAGCGAACGGCAGAACTCGCAGTTGCCGCACGACAGGTTCGGGTCGCCGACGGCGCGCTGCCCGACGGCGATGCCACGCACATCGCGCCCGACGGCGACGACCTCACCGACGAACTCGTGGCCCGGGATCAGCGGGAACGACGACAGATATTCCCCGCGAAAGATGTGCAGGTCCGTGCCGCAGATTCCGGCCTGCGCCACCCGCAGCACGACCTCGTCCGGCTGCGGCGTGGGATCGGGGACGGAGCGCAGCGCGAGCGAACCGACGGATTCGAAGACGACGGCATTCATGATTACCAGAGAGCGTAGCCGCCGTCGACGACCAGATCGTGGCCGGTCATGAAATCGCTGGCGGGAGAAGCGAGAAACACAGCCGCGCCCTGCAGATCGGTGACCTCGGCCATGCGGCCCATCGGCGTGCGCTGCAGCCACGTCTCGGCGAAGGGGGCGACCTCGGGCGAGCGAATCAGATCGGCCACCAGCTGCGTGCGGGTATAGCCCGGGCTGATGCAATTGACGCGCACGCCGCGCGGGGCCCATTCGGCGGCCAGGCTCTTCGTCAAGTGAATGACGCCGGCCTTCGAAGTGTTGTAGGCCGACTGATTCTGCGGCGTATTGACGATCGAACCGCTCATGGACGCGGTGTTTACGATTTTGCCGTAGCCGGCGGCGAGCATGACGCGCCCGGCGGCACGGCAGCACAGGAAGACCGCCTTGAGATTCACGTCGAGCACGCGCGACCATTCATCGGCGCTCATGAGCTCGGCGTCGCGCCACAGGCCGATGCCGGCGTTGTTGAACGCGATGTGCAGCCCACCCCACCGCGCGACGATCGCCTCGACCATGCGATCGACCTGCGCCTCGTCCGTGACGTCGGCGGCGAACGCGGCGGATTCCGCGCCCTTGGCGGCGAGTTCGGCAGCGACCGCTTCGGCGCCGGCGAGGTTGCGATCGACGACGGCGACGTGCGCGCCGCACTCGGCGAGCGCGTGGGCGAACGCGCGGCCGATGCCCTGCGCGGCGCCGGTCACGAATGCGACGCGGCCGTCGAGGCGAAAGCGCGCCGGCAGCGGGGCAGCGGAGGAGACTGGATCGGACATGGCGTCGAGTATATCGAGGCTGCTGTTGAACGAGGAAATATAATCACTTCCTATGCCCCAGAAGAATCCAGCGCGGCCCCAACCTTCCACACAGCCCGAAGCGCCGGTCACGCGACCGGCGTGGACTTTTCTGACCAACCATGCTCAGGTGCTGCTGGTGATTGCGCAGGATCAGCGGGTCACCGCCAAGGCCATCGCCAGCCAGGTCGGGGTGACCGAACGCGCGGTGCAGCGGATCCTCGCAGACCTCGAGAGCGCCGGCTACATTTCGCGCACACGCGACGGCCGCCAGAATCTCTACGAGATTCACGCGCACATGCCGATGCGTCACCCCGCGCAGCGCGGTCATGCCGTGCGTGAGCTATTTGCGCTGCTGAGTCATCAGTAAAACCGCTGTTTTCACCCTGACTATCGACGCTGTGATCAGCGGAAAACGCAAAAAAGGCGGGCTGTTCGCCCGCCTCATTCGCCGACTAAAGTCGCCGCAAATGCTACCGCTCGGCCTTCGCCAGCGTGCGCAGCGCCTTCGTGCTGACCATCACGGTCTGCATGCGGCCGTCGATGACCATGCGGCGGCGCTGCAGGTTCGGCTTCCACGCGCGGTTGATGCGGCGCATCGAGAACGAGCGCTTGAGGCCGAAGCTCTTCTTCTTGCCGGTGATTGCACACTTCGCCATGTTCGTTTCCCTTTCGTTGACTGAGCTGAGATTTTCACCGTCGCTGCACTCGGGAATCGAATACAATCGAACGGCGAAGACGGGCGATCATACCATGCGCCCGCCGCTCACGCCAACGGGAGGCAACAGATGGCCAGATCCAGCGGACAGACCACCGTCGAAAGCGCTCGCGGCACCGTGTCGATCGAGCCGCGCGTCGTCTTCAGCCTGACGTACGCCGCTGCGCTCGGCACGTACGGCGTCGTCGGCATCGCCTCGCGCTACACCGGCGACGACGCCACGCACATCGACCCGCGGCGCGGCATCGACATCGAATTCAGCACCGGCCAGGACCTGCGCACGCACGTCGCTGTGTTCCTGCATGTGATTGTCGAATACGGCGTGCAGCTGCGCTCGGTCACCGGACGACTGCAGCACCAGGTGACGTACGCCATTCAGCGCAGCACCGGCTACGTCGTCGACGCGGTGCACGTGCACGTGGCGGCGCTGCGGGTCACTCACGCCGACTGAGTTCACCGATCTTGCGGTGATAATGCGCGCACTACGGCGCAGCAGCGACCGTCCAGGAACCGTATGACCGAACCGACCAAGCCCCTCGAAACCACCTCCCCCGCCGCATCGGAGGATGCAGCGCTTCCCAGCGTCAGCGGCCGGCTCACGATCGACGGAAGCCGTCTGAAAGAGCTGATCAAGGCGTCGTATCTCTGGCTGCGCCGGCAGGAAGAAGTCGTCAACGCCTACAACGTGTATCCCGTTCCGGACGGCGACACCGGCACGAACATGATGCACACGCTGCGCAGCGCGTGGGAAGCCATCGCCACCTCGGACGACGACCACGTCGGCCGCGTAGCCAAGGCAGTCGCCAACGGCGCGCTGCGCGGCTCGCGCGGCAACAGCGGCATCATCCTTTCGCAGCTGCTGCGCGGCTTCGCGCGGTCGATCGAGCACAAGGACATCGCCGACGCCCAGGATTTGGCCGCGGCGTTTCGCGAGGCGGCGCGCACGGCGTATCAGGGCGTGGCCACGCCGGTCGAAGGCACGATCCTGACTGTGGCGCGCGAGACCGCCGACGCCGTCGAGCACTATGCTGGCCATGCGCACGATCTGCGCGGGCTGCTGGCGCGCGCGCGCGACGCCTCGTACGATTCCACACAGCGCACGCCGCAGCACCTGAAAATTCTGCGCGACGCCGGCGTCATCGATTCCGGCGGATACGGCTACTTCACCATGCTCGACGGCATGCAGCGCATGCTGAACGGCGAGGACGTCGGCAGCGCCGACGCCGCACCGAGCGGCGCGCGCGTATCCGGCGCCCCGATGGGAGCCGGGGCGGCCCTCTCCCAGGAAGGCGGCTGGGGCTACGACGTGCAGTATCTGATCTACGCGCCGCACGGCAAAGAGCTGGACGTCGCGGCCATCCGCGCGAAGATCGAAAGCCTGGGCGACTGCCCGCTGGTGCTGGGCGACGAACAGATCGTGAAGGTGCACGTGCACGTCCCCGATCCGGGCGTGCCGATCAGCTACGGCGCTTCGCTCGGATCGCTGCGCGACGTCGTCGTCGAGGACATGCAGGCGCAGTCGGAAGCTTTCCTGCCCGGCGAAGGCGCGACGCCGGCCGGAGCGAAGCCCGCCGCGCCACAGGAGGAGATCGAGATCGGCATCGTAGCGGTGGCCTCCGGCGACGGCATGATCGAGGTGTTCCAGGCACTCGGCGTGCACGCCGTCATTCAGGGCGGCCAGACGATGAACCCCAGCGTCGACGATTTCCTGAACGCCATCGACGCGCTGCACGCCCGCAGCGTGGTGCTCCTGCCGAACAACGGCAACATCGTGATGACGGCGCAGCAGGCGGCGTCGCTGAGCAAAATTCCGACGCGCGTGGTCGCCACCAAGACGCTGCCGCAGGGCATCGCCGCGGCGATCGGCTTCAATTTCACAGCCGACCTGGAGTCCAACGTCTCCGCCATGACGGCGGCGGCCGGCCGCATCACCACCGGCGAAATCACCACGTCGACGCGCACCGTCAACATCAACGGCGTCGCCGTGCGCAACGGACAGACGATCGGCCTGATCAACGACAAGCTCGCGGTGGCCGGCGACAGCGTAGCGGACGCCACGATGGCGCTGCTGACCGCCGCGCGCGCCGGCGAGAGCGAACTGATCACGCTGTACTACGGCAACGGCATGTCCGAGAGCGACGCCGAGGGCATCGCCGACGCCGTGCGCAGCGCCTACCCGGATCAATCCATAGAAGTGGCATTCGGCGGCCAGCCGCACTACTTCTTCGTGATCGGCATCGAATGAAATTCTGATCATGCGAAAACCGAACGTCCGCATCGTCACCGATTCGTCGGCGCGCATTCCCGCCGACTGGGCGGCTGCACACCACGTCACGGTGCTGCCGAACATCGTCACGCTCGATGGGCGTTCGTACCGCGAAGACATCGACATCGGCGCTACGGAATTCGCACGCCGCGTCGTGCAGAGCGCGCAGCCGTTCGACGTGATGGCGCCGAGCATCGAAGACCTGACGGCGGCGTACCGCAGCGCAGCGCAGGCCAAAGCCGACGTGATCTCGCTGCACGCTTCGTCGGCGATGAGCGCGACGCAGCGCAATGCGAAGGTTGCGCGCGAAGCCGTGAGCGGCCGCTGCGACGTGCACGTGGTCGAGACGCGCACGATGGCGATGGGCCTGCACAAGCTGGTGCAGGCGGCCGTCGAAATGTCCGAGCGCGGCCTGTCCGCCGACGAAATCGTGCGCCATCTGCGCGGCCTGATTCAGGGCATCTACGCCATCTTCGCCTCGGACGACATGCAGTATCTGCAGCACAGCGGCCGCCTGCGTCCGGCGCAGGCGTGGCTCGGTCGCATGCTGGAAATCATCCCGTGCCTGACGATCGAGGAAGGCGACCTCGTCGCCGTGGAGAAAGTGCGCTCGCCGGAGCGCGCGCTCGAAAAGCTGGCCGAGTTCGCCTGTGAATTCGATCCCGACGCCGACTACGCCATCGTGCAGCTCGACCCGCAGCCCAGCCCGCGCGCGCGCGCGCTCATCGAAGCGCTGCGACCGTCGCTGCCGAAGGCCGAGGCCGTGCCGGTGATGACGTGCGGCGCGATGGTCGGCCGCATCATCGGCCGCAGCGGCATCGGCATCATGATCTACGAAGGAGACGCGCAGTCCCTGTGACGCGCACCCACTATGCGCAACTTTTCCGAGTATCACAAACCAGGCACCATCGCCGAAGCGTCCGACCTGCTCAAGCGCCCGTCGCCGCGCACCAGCGTACTCTCGGGCGGCACATGGCTGATCGGTGAAGCCGCCCGCGACATCGAAGCCGTCGTCGACATCGGCGCGCTCGGCCTCGACCAGGTGCTCGTGCAGGGCAGCCTGATCCGCATCGGCGCGGCCGTCACGCTGCAGGCCGTGGTGGACGATCCGGTGTTCGGCATGCACGGCTCGCACGCCGGCCTGCAGATCCTCGGCATCGCCGCCCACGCCGGCGCGGCGCAGAGCGTGCGCAACGCCGCCACCATCGGCGGCACGATCGCCGTCGCCGACGCGTCCTCGCCGCTCGTCACCGCGCTGCTGGCGTGCAACGCCGAAGTGGTGGTCTACGGCCTGCGCCCGCGGAACAGCACGAGCGACGCCGACGTGTATCAGACGCTGCCGCTCAGCGGCTTTCTGGCCTACGGCGGCGGCCTGCTGGCGCAGGGCGGCCTGATCACCGAAATTCGCGTGGTGCGTCCGAGCGACGACACGCGATCGGCCTTCGAGCGGCTGGGCCGCACGCCGCGCGACTACCCGATCGTCTGCGCCGCGGTGCAGTATGCGCACAAGAACGGCGTGGTCGGCAACATGCGCGCCGCGGTCGGTGGTGCATCGCGCACGCCGGTGCGGCTGACGCGCTTCGAACTCGGCCTGGAGAAAAAGTATCTCGGCGAGTTCCTCGACGCCGAGCTGAACGCGGCGATCGAACTGCTGAC
>JBIIIA010000389.1:0-3540 GCA_044235195.1 Thermoflexales bacterium | reverse complement strand
GAGCGCGGGCTGGCGGCTCTGGTCGGGCCCTCGGAGACGACGGCGGATGTGTACTGGCTGAACGACGACGCTGCGCTGATCAACCTCGAAGGCAGCCCGGGCCCGTTGTTCCCGACATTTTTGAGCACGACGCTGGACTACGGATCCGAAACGCTCGATCCGTGGCAGACGCTGACGCCGACGTTGTCGGATCCGAATGCGCACTACACGATGACGTCGTCGCCGGGGGCGTGCACGCCGACGACGGGCGGCGGTGTAGTGACACCGACGGCGCACGCGTGCGAAATCTACACCGGCTTCAACTACTACACGATCACGGTGACGGCGGAGGATGGCCTGACGGTGCAGACCTACACCGTGCAAATCGCGGCGCTGCTGTCCGACGACGCGGCGCTGGACAACCTGGAAGTGGCGTCGGGGACGACGAATCTAGCGCTCGATCCGGCCTACGTGAGCACGACGCTGGCATATTCGACGGCCACCGAGGCGACGAGCGTGATGGTGACGCCGACGCTGGCGGATGCGACGGCGTCGGGCTACGTCATCACGTCGTCGGCCGGGGCCTGCACGCCGGGGAGCAGCCCATCGAACTGCCCGCTGGGGGCGGATCGCACGTGGATCACGGTGACGGTGACGGCGGAGGATCGCACGACGACGCGCGCCTATACCGTGATGCTGGGACGGCCCGTCTGCTTCGCCGAATACACCGGCGACGGCACGACGGACTTCTCCAGCTTCGACGCCGCCGCCGTGCGCAACGCGGTGAACGCAGCGCCGGCCGGGGGCGTGGTGAAGATCGCCGGCACGTGCGCCGGCCTGGTCAATGGGCGGGTAGTTGGCATCACGAAGACGCTGACGCTGCGCGGCGGCTACACGACGACGAACTGGACGACGTCGAATCCGGCGGCCAACCCGACGGTGCTGGACGGCCAGCGGGCCGGGCGCGTGATCACGGCGACGGCGCCGATCACGATCGAGAACCTGACGGTGCAGAACGGCCAGGCGTCGGGCGGCAACGGCGGTGGGCTGTATGCGACCAGCGCGGCTCACATCGTCTCTAGCACCTTCCAGTTCAATGCTGCAGGGGCAGGCGGCGGCGCGGCCGTGGAAGCGGCGGCGACCGTGGTCGGCAGCCGGTTCATCTCGAATTCGGTGAGCGGGCGGGGTGCGGGCTTGAACGTCAGTGGCGATGCCCGCCTGTGGGATACGAATTTCATCAGCAATACGACACCGGGACAAGGTGGCGGCGTGTATCAGGTAGGGAACACGCTCACCGTCTTCGGCGGCGTCTTTCAGGGGAATTCCGCGAGCAACAACGGTGGCCTGGGCCTGGGCGGCGGCATCTATGCCAAGCCGAATCAGATGGCGGTGGTCAGCGGGACGCAGTTCCTGACGAATACGTCGCAGCAGGGCGGCGGCATGTATGTGATTCCCAACGTGCTGAGCGCGACGCTGTGGATGACCAACGCGTCATTCACCGGCAACTCGATTGCGGGATCCAGACCGGGCCTCGTCGGCGGCAGCCTGTTCTTGGCCAGCGACGTCAGTTTCTCCGTCGTCGGCAGCCGCTTCGAGCGCAATGCCGTGTATCGCACCGATGGCGGAACTGCCGGCATCTTCTCCGGCGGATCGTCGCAGACGCGCCTGCAGATCGCGCACATTTCGGATACCGTGTTTATCAGCAACTACCGCGGCGGACTGTATGTCGGTATGACGAAAGGTGATCCGCTCGATGTGCCGCTCGAGATGGAGAACGTGCAGTTCCTGAACAACGTGGACGAGACGTACGGCGGTGGGGCGTACGTCTCGCGCAACACGAACATGAGGAACGTGGACTTCATCGGCAATGCAGCGATCTACTGGGGCGGTGGCCTGTATGTCGATTACGCGACGCAGATCTCGCTGAGCGATGTGCGATTCCTATCGAACACCGCGTTTGTGGGCGGCGGAGCATATTTTTACTACGACAGCGAACCGATGATGGTGTGGCTGACGCGCACGGAATTCATCAGCAACACGGCAGTGGACAACGGTGACCTGGAACACGGCATCGGCGGCGGCGTGTTCGCCGACTACAACGTGGATTTCGACATCCGCGACAGCCGCTTCGAGCGCAACGTGGCGCGCGACGGCGTGGGCTCCGGCGGCGCGATCTATGCGCGGGGGACGTTCCTGCAGTCGGCGCGCGCCGTGAACACGGTGTTCCTGGATAACTCCGCAACGTCGAACGGCGGCGCGCTGTATGCCGGGGGCGGCCATTCCGGCGCGCAGGACGTGCCCGTCGAGTTGGAAAACACGGTGTTTGCGCGAAACGATGCCGGCGGGCTGGGCGAGTCGATCTACCTGATGACCACCGACGGGCTGCACGCGCAGCAGACGACGTTCGCCGGCCAGTCCGGGGCGGCGAGTGCGGTGGTGCTGGACGCCTTCACCGGCACGGCGATCCTGACGAACAGCTTGTTCTCGGAGTTCGCCGCGGGCGTGGAGCTGTCGGGCACGTCCGGCTCGGCGACGCTGAACGGCGTGCTGTGGGACAACGTGACGACGCCGACGAGCGGCACGGCGACGGTGAACGATGCGACGACCGGGCCGGCGACGTTCGTGGACGCGGCAGCGGGGAACTACGTGGCGATCGGCGACGGCGTGGACGCCGGCGTGGACAGCGGCGTGGCGACGGACATCCGCGGCGTGGCGCGGCCGCAGCGCAATGGCTACGACCTGGGCGCGTACGAGGCGGCCGAAGAGCGGCTGAGCCTGCTGGACATCGAGCCCGGCGAGCTGTCGCCGGCGTATGTGAGCAGCACGACGAATTACACAGCGGAAGTGCCGCGCGGCACGACGACGGCGGTGGTGACGGCGACGACGATCGACGTCAGTGCCACGGTGAGCTACGCGTCGACGGCGGGGGCGTGTGCGCCGGGGAACGCGTCGCCGTCGACGTGCGACATCGCATCGTCTGGGACAACCACTATCACTATTACTATCACTGCCGCCGACGGCGCGTCGCAGGAATACGAGATCGTGGTGACCGTGGCGCCGTCGAGCGACGCGAACCTGATCGATCTGAAGATTCACCCGGGCTCGCTGACGCCGGCGTTCGTGTCGACGACGACGGAGTATGCGACGCGGGTGCCGAATGGGACGACGAGTGCGGCAGTGACGGCGACGACGAGCGATGTGGACGCGACGATCGCGTACGCGACGACGGGCGGAACATGCACGCCGGGGAACGCGTCGCCGTCGACGTGCGACATCGCACCATCTGGGACGACCACCATCACGATCACTATCACTGCCGCTGACGGCACCACCAAGGTCTACACGATCGTGGTGACGGTGGCGCCTGCGGGGGCGTCGAGCGACGCGAGCCTGCTCGATCTGGCGATCGACCCGGGCCCGCTGGCGCCGGCGTTCGTGAGCACGACGACGTCGTACACGGCGGAACTGCCGATCGGGACGACGAGTGCGGTGGTGACGGCGACGACGAGCGACGTCAGTGCGACGGTGAGTTACGCGTCGACGGCGGGGGCGTGTGTGGGG
>JBIIIA010000388.1:0-3560 GCA_044235195.1 Thermoflexales bacterium | reverse complement strand
CAGCTGGCCGACTTGATCGGCAACTACGAGGCGGCGTTTCAGATGCAGTGGGATTCGCTGTCGGACAAATATCGCGACGGCATGCTCGGCGGCATCGTGGCGTTGGACATCGCGATCGAGCGCATCGAGGGCAAGGCCAAGCTCAGCCAGAATCGTTCGCCCGAGGAGCAGGCGCGCGTGGCGGACTGGCTGGCCAATCATGCATCGGCGGCGCCGCGGGCGACGGGTGAGGAGATGCGGCGCAGGATCGGCAGGCATGAGTGATGCGTTGATCCGCAGCGCGGAGCCGGCGGACATTCCGACGCTGGCGCGGCATCGGCGCAACATGTTCGAAGAGATCATGGTGCGACGCAACGCCCCGCTCGGAGAAATGCAGCTGCGAGCGATCGAGGACGACTACGCGGAAATTCTGCCGGCCGAATTGAATCGCACGCAGGTGCCGTTCATCATCGACGGCGATGCCGGCGAACGCTGCGTGGCGAGTGCGGCGCTGTGGTTCGCGCCGTGGCTGTCGACGCCGTGGTATCCGACGCGGACGATCGCGTACCTGCACAGCGTATGGATCGACGAGCCGTATCGCGGTCGCGGATATGCGCGCGCGTTGACGGTGGCGGCGATCGATGCTGCGCGCGGGCTCGGCTACAAGCGCGTGGTGCTGCACGCGAGCGAGGCCGGCCGGCCCGTGTATGAGAAGCTCGGCTTCGTGGCCGGCATCGAGATGTATCTAAATCTGTAGACGAGATGAAGCGCGGCCGGTGCTGCGCTTCAGCGCTGGCCGCCGAACAGCGCCGTCAGCATGCGCGCGACGAAGCGAAAGATTTTCTCCGGCCGGCTGTGCACGAAATGTACGAGCCCGCAGAAGGCGCGGTTGTGCGCGAGCCATGCGCGCACGCGCGACGAGCTGCGCGCGGCGGCGGCGAGGGCGAGCAGGGCGAACGGCCAGATCGGCAGCAGCGGCACCGCGGCGGCCACCGGGATCATCGCGATGCCGAACGCGCCGGCGGTGAACAGCATGACGCGTTCGCCTGCTGTGCGCGCCGGTTCGATATGCAACGGCTGATGCGCGCCGGCGTCGGCGTGTCGATGCGCTTCGGCGGCCAGACGATCGAGGAGGGAATTCAGGCGCTGCAGCATGGTCCGGAGAGTACACGCAGCACCTGAGAGCGCGCTCAGCCGTCGATCGGCACGAGGGTGGGGGTGCGCCGTTCGTACGTGGCCAGGTGCGTGAATCCGGCCGCGCGCGCGATCTGCACCGCTTCGGGCATGTGCAGGCCGGTGTGCGCCGGCGTGTGTGAGTCGGTGCCGATCGTCAGCAGTTCGCCGCCCATCTCGCGGTACCAGCGAATCACGTCGTCGGCGGGATTGGGGCGGCGTCCGCTGCGCATCGGATTCGTATTGATCTCGATGCCCTTGCCGCGCGCGACGACGGCGGCGAGGATCGGGCGCACGTCGTCCTCGAAGTCGCGAATGTCGTACTCGTCGTTCATGGCGGCGCGGTTGTAGCGCGTCGGGTAGTCGATGTGCGCGAGCACGTCGAAGTCGCCGGTCTCCACCAGCCGCACCGTCTCGGCGAAGTACAGCCGCATCGAACGCCGCCAGTCGCCGGTGTGTTCGAAGAACTCCGGCAGGTACGTATTGACCTCCGCCGACAGCCAGTGCAGCGAGCCGAGCACGAAGTCCCACTCGTACTGCGCCAGCACCGGCCCGCACAGCTGCGGGTAGCGGTGCGGTTCGGAGACTTCGATGCCGGCGCGGATGACGAGCCGGCCGTCGAAGATCCGGCGGCAGCGCGCCAGCTCCGCCTGATATTCCGCGTGCTTGAAGTAGAACGACGTCGGGTCTTGCGGGTTGTAATCCTCGTGCTCGGTGAACGCGATCTGGCGAATGCCGCGGGCGACCGCGGCTTCGCACTGCGATTCCATCGAGGCGGTGGAATCTTCCGAGAACGAGGTGTGAACGTGATAGTCGAACATCGATCAGTGATTCGGCTCGCGCTTGACGAACTGGCCGCGCCCGATCGTGCCGACGAACTGGCCGTCGCGCACGGCGACTTCGCCGCGCACAGTGACGGTGCTCGGGCGGCCCTTGATCTCCCAGCCCTCGAACGCGCTGTAGTCGAGGTTCAGGTGATGCGTGCGCGCCGAGATCGTGCCGCGATGCGCCGGATCGTAGACCACCAGGTCGGCGTCGCTGCCGAGCGCGATGGTGCCCTTGCGCGGGAACATGCCGAACAGCTTCGCCGTGTTCGTGCTGGCGGTGGCGACGAACGTGTTCAGATCGATGCGGCCGGCGGCGACGCCGTGCGTGTAGTACAGATTCACGCGATCCTCGAGCGACGGGATGCCGTTGGGGATCTTCGTGAAGTCGCCGCGCCCCATTTCCTTCTGGCCGACGAAATCGAACGGCGCGTGGTCGGTGGCGAGCGTCGAGACGAATCCCTGGCGCAGCGCGTTCCACATCACGTCCTGATTCGACTTGTCGCGCAGCGGCGGCGACATGACGTACTTGGCCCCTTCGAAATTCGGCAGCTCGGCGTGCGATTTGTCCAGCAGCAGGTACTGGATCAGCGTTTCGACCCACACGTTGAGCCCGCGCTTTTTGGCGGCCATGGCCTCGTCGAGCGACTCCTGGCACGACGTGTGCACGATGTACGTGTCGGCGCCGGTGAGTTCGGCGAACGCCATCAGGTGCGCGACGCCCTCGGCCTCGACGCGCGGCGGGCGGCTCCAGTAGTGATATTCCGGGCCGGTCTTGCCAGCGGCGATCAGCTGCTGCTGCATGCGCGACACGAGCTCGGCGTTTTCGCAGTGCGCGGTGGTGAGCACGCCGAGCTTCTTCGCCAGCGTGAGCGTGTTGAACAGCGCGTCGTCGTCGATGCCGAACGCGCCCTTGTACGCCAGGAAGATCTTGAAGCTGGAGACGCCGGCCTTCACGATCTCGCGCAGTTCCCCTTCGACCTGCGCGTCGTAGCGCGTCACGCCCTGGTGAAAGGTGAAGTCGCAGGCGCTCTTCCCGGCGGCCTGCTTCATCCAGAATTCGAAGCCGTCGGTGAGCGGCGACGCCGCGCCCGACTGGCACACCATCTCGATCAGCGTGGTGGTGCCGCCGACGAGCGCAGCCTTGCTCGCCGAGACGTAGTCGTCCTTGGCGAACGTGCCCATGAAGGGCAGGTACACGTGCACGTGCGGGTCGATGAACCCCGGGAACACGTACTTGCCGGTCGCGTCGATCACCGTGGCGCCGGGCGGCGCATCCAGGTCGCGCCCGATCTTCGTGATCGTCTCGCCTTCGCAGTAAACGTCGGCGACGTAATTTTCGGTCGCCGTGACGATGTTGCCGTTTTTGATGAGCAGTGGCATGGTGGTTTTTGCTCCGCGCAAGATAGCAGATAGCCGATAGTAGATAGTGATAGTGAGTGACTATCTACTATCACTATCCACTATCACTATCCACTATCTACTTCTTCCTCTTCTTCCCCAGCACCGGGATCACTTTCTCCGCGTACGTCTTGAGCTGCTTTTCTTCGTCACCGCACATCAGATAAATATTGAACTGATGCA
>JBIIIA010000387.1:0-3566 GCA_044235195.1 Thermoflexales bacterium | reverse complement strand
GCTGAACGACCTCAAGCGCCAGGGCGTCATTCGGGCGGTGGGATCCGGCATGAACGAATGGCCGATGCTGGCCGACTTCGCGCGCAACGCCGACGTCGACTGCTTCCTGCTGGCCGGCCGCTACACGCTGCTCGAGCAGGAGCCGGCGCGCGAGTTCTTCCCGCTGATGCGCGAGAAAAAGATCTCGATCTTCCTCGGCGGCGTGTTCAACAGCGGCGTGCTGGCCACCGGCGCGATCCCCGGCGCGCGCTATCAGTACGCGCTCGCGCCGGAGCCGGTGCTGCGGCTGACGCGCATGATCGAGGGCGTGTGCGCACGCCATGGCGTGCCGTTGCGCGCAGCTGCGGCGCAGTTTGCCGCGGCGCACCCGGCCGTCACCACGCTGGTGCTCGGCATGGTCAAGCCCGGTGAGGTCGACGAAAACATCGGCCTGCTCGACGTGGCGATTCCCGCCGCGTTCTGGGACGAGATGCGCGCGCGAGAGCTGATCGACGCCGAGGCGCCGACGCCGTAAGGGGGAAAAGACATGCTGAAAATTCTCGAACTCGAAGCCGCCGTCGACACGGTGCTCAAGCGCGTGCCGCTCGACGAGATCGTCGTGACCGAATCGATGCGCCGCCGCACGATCGCCGCGTTCGGTGAGGACCTGACGCCGGAGCAGTCGGTGCGCCGCATCCTGCGCGACGTGCGCGTGCGCGGCGACGCCGCGCTGCTCGAATGGACGCAGAAGCTCGACGGCGTGGAGATGACCGCCGATGCGCTGGTGGTGAGTGACGAGGACATCGCCGCGGCGTACGACCAGGTCGATGCGGAGACCGTGGCTGCGCTCGAACGCGCCGCCGATCGCATCACAGCGTTTCACGCCCGCGTGCCGGCGCAGTCGTGGATGGAGACGGCCATGGGCGGCATGCTCGGCCAGCTGATTCAGCCGCTCGGCCGCGTCGGCGTGTACGTGCCCGGCGGAGCGGCGCCGCTGGCGTCGAGCCTGCTGATGAGCGCGCTGGTGGCGCGCGCGGCCGGCGTCGAAGAGATCATCGTGTGCACGCCGCCCAGCCGCACGCATCGCAACGCCGCCGGCGCGCCGCTGCCGCATCCGGTGGTGCTCGTCGCCGCGGACATCGCCGGCGTCGACGCCGTGTACGCCGTCGGCGGGGCGCAGGCGATCGGCGCGATGGCGTACGGCACGGACACGATCGATCGCGTCGACAAAATCTGCGGGCCGGGCAACCTGTTCGTCACGCTCGCCAAGCGCGACGTGTACGGCGCGGTCGGCATCGACGCGCTACCTGGGCCGACCGAGACGGTCATCGTCGCCGACGACTCGGCGCGGCCGGAATGGGTGGCCGCCGACATGCTGGCGCAGGCCGAGCATTCCGGCGGCACGTCGCTGCTGCTCACGCCGTCGCGCGCGCTGGCGGAGAAGGTCGATCGCCACTTGCAGGATTTGACCGCCGAGCTGCCCGAGCCGAACGCGTCGGATGTGCGCGAGAGCTTCGCGCACCGCAGCGGCGCGGTGATCACCGAGGACCTGCTCGAAGCGGTGGCGCTCGGCGACGAATTCGCGCCGGAGCACTTCTGCTTGTCCGTCCGCGACCCGTGGGCGTGGGTCGGGCGGATTCGCAACGCCGGCGGCCTGTTCATCGGCGAGCATTCGTTCGAAGTGCTCGGCGATTACGTGGCCGGCCCGAGCCACATCATGCCGACGGGCGGCACCGCGCGCTGGACTTCACCGTGCAACGTGCTGGACTTTCTGCGCGTGACGAACGTGGTGGCACTGGACGCTGGGACCGCACGTCAGCTTTCACCGATCGCGGTGCAGCTGGCGAAGGCCGAGGGCCTGCACGGACACGCGCTGGCGGCGCAGATGCGCGTGTCCGACGAGGAGTCCGACGAAGAGTGAGCGCAGCGCTGAACATCCGCGTCTTCGGTGTGCCGATGGACCTCGGCCAGCGGCGGCGCGGCGTGGACATGGGGCCGAGCGTGCTGCGCTACGCCGGCCTGCACGATGCGCTGCGTGCGCTCGGTCATCACGTGATCGACGGCGGCAACGTCGCCGTGCCGCTGGCCGAGCACACCGAGCCGGGGGCGGCCGATGCGCGGCACCTCGATGCGGTGGCTGCGGTGTGCGCCGAGATTTGCCGCGTGGTGCAGGGCGCGCAGATCAGCGGCGACGCGGTGATCTTCCTCGGCGGCGATCATTCGCTGAGCATCGGCACGATCGCGGCGATGACCGGCGCAGGCGGCCGGCTCGGCGTGCTGTGGGTCGACGCGCACGGCGACTTCAACACGCCGGAGACCACGCCGTCGGGCAACATTCACGGCATGTCGCTGGCGGCGTCGCTCGGGCGGGGCGCGCCGGAGCTGGTGAACATCGGACGCCCGGGCGCGAAGCTCGAGGCGCAGCAGGTGGTGCTGATCGGCGCGCGTGACCTCGATCCGCCCGAGCAGGCGGCGCTGCGCGAATCCGGCGTGTGCGTGTTCACCATGCACGACATCGACGAACACGGCATCGCGCACGTGACGCGGCAGGCGCTGGCCGCGTTGGCCGGCTGTGAGCGGATCCATGTGAGCCTGGACCTGGACGCCGTCGATCCGTCCGAAGCGCCCGGCGTCGGCACGCCGGTGCCCGGCGGTCTGACATACCGCGAAGCGCATCTGCTCATGGAGCTGCTGCAGCGCACCGATCGCGTGCGCTCGCTGGACATCGTCGAGGTGAATCCCATCCTCGACGAACGCAATCGCACGGCGAAGCTGGCGGTCGAACTCACGGCGAGCCTGTTCGGAAAGAAAATTTTGTGAACTCTAGAATAGCGGCATGACATCCCTCTTCGGTCTGATCACCGCGTTCGGCCTGTCGACGGCGGCCGGGCTGAACGCCTACATACCGCTGCTGCTGGTGGCGGTGCTCGGGCGCCTGCAGGTGCTGCAGCTGAGCGAGCCGTACGACGTGCTGATGAGCTGGCCGGCGATCGGCATCCTCGTCGTGCTGCTGGTGATCGAATTCACGGTCGACAAAATTCCCGGCGTCGATCACATCAACGATGTGATTCAGACTGTGGTGCGGCCGGCGGCGGGCGCGGTGCTGTTCGCGGCGAACGCCGGTGTGATCACCGGAATGGATTCGACGCTGGCGTTGGCGGTGGGATTGCTGGCGGCGCTCGGCACGCACGGGGCGAAGACGGCGGCGCGGCCGCTGGTCAACGTCGGCACGGCGGGGATCGGTGCGCCGGTGGTGAGCCTGGCGGAGGATGCGGTGTCGGCGGTCGGTGCGGTGCTCGCGGTTTTCTTTCCCGTGCTGTTCGTGATTTTTGCCGTGCTGATCGTGGTTGCGGTGATTCAGATGATTCGCCTGGCGCGCCGCGTGCAGCGGCGGATCGTGGGTGCGCGATGAACGACTGGGGCGTGATCGGGCACGACGCCGTGGTGCGGCGTCTGCAGGCGGCCATCGCGCGCGGGCAGATGGCGCAGGCGAATCTGTTCGTCGGGCCGGCATCGGTGGGCAAAGCGACGCTGGCGCGGGCGGTGGCGCGCGCGCTGCTGGGCGTGGACGAGCGGACGCGCCGCAT
>JBIIIA010000386.1:0-3583 GCA_044235195.1 Thermoflexales bacterium | reverse complement strand
TGGCGCTGCTGTTCGTCTTCGGCCTGTACCGCGAGGCGTACCTGAAGTTTCTGCTGGTGTGCACCGCGCCGGTTTTCCTGCTCGCCGGCATCGGCATCGCGGCGGCGACCGAGCGGCTGCGCCGCGGCCGTGCGGCGCTGGCCGCGGTGTTCACCATCGCCGTGGCCGCGTCGCTAATTCCCTCCCTGCGCAATCTGTACGACGACCCGGCCTACGCGCGCGACGACTATCGCCGCATCCACGCCATGGTGCGCGACTCGGGCGCTGCGGCCGATTCCGCCGTGGTGTTCGTCGCACCGAATCAGTGGGAGGTGTACACCTACTACCAGGGCGACGATCGCAATTTGTATCCGCTGCAGTATCTGCCGGCGTACGAATCGTTCGCCGATCAGCAGCTCGGGCCGGCGGCGTTCGGGCGGCCGCGCCTGTTTGCGCTGTACTACGCCGAGCGCGACGCCGACCCCGACGGCTGGTACGAGCGCTGGCTGGGCACGCACATCGCGAAGATTCACGAAGAGTGGGTGGGCAACATTCGCGTGGCGCTGTATTCGGGCGCGAACGACTATCGCACCGTGGCCGAGGACGTGCGCTTCGGCGACGCGATCACGCTGGTGCGCGCCGAGGCCGATCTCACGCGCAGCGACGGCGTGGTGCCGGTGCGCCTGACGTGGCGCACGGATCGCGCACTGAACGTGCGCTACAAAGCCTTCGTGCACATCGGCGCCGACGATGCGCCGCCGATCGCGCAGAGCGACAGCGAGCCGCAGGCCGGCTACGCGCCGACGAACGCGTGGCCGCCTGGCGCGGAGATCCTCGACGAGCGCGGCGCATGGCTGCGCGCGGACGCGCCGGCCGGGCGGTGGGGCGTGTTCGTCGGCCTCTACGACGCCGCCACGGGCGAGCGGCTGGGAGAAAGAGTGCGCATCGGCGTGATAGACTCGCCGCGTGGCAGAGGCGCTGTATCTCAAGTATCGGCCCCGAACGTTCGATGATGTGGTCGGACAGGATCACATCACGACGACGTTGCGCAATCAGATCGAAGCCGGTCGCATCGGCCACGCCTATCTCTTCGTCGGATCGCGCGGCAGCGGCAAGACCACGTGCGCGCGCATCTTCGCCACGGAGATCAACCTGCGCGGCCGCAGCCCGGAGGACGCCGCGCGCATCGCGCGATCGGTGGCCGAAGGCCGTGCGCTGGATCTGATCGAGATCGACGCGGCGTCGCACACCGGCGTCGACAGCATTCGCGACATCATCGACAAGGTGAGCTTCCACGCCGCCGAGCTCGACTACAAGGTCTACATCATCGACGAAGTGCACATGCTGTCGGTGAGCGCGTTCAATGCGCTGCTGAAGACGCTCGAGGAGCCGCCGGCGCACGTGGTGTTCATTCTGGCGACGACCGACCCGCAGAAGATTCCGGTGACGGTGCTGTCGCGCTGCCAGCGCTTCACGTTCAAGCGCGTGCCGGTGGACAAGATCGTCGGGCGGCTGCGGCATATCGCGGCGAAGGAAGACATCGAAGCGGACGACCACGCGTTGACGCTGATTGCGCGCCACGCCGGCGGGGCGCTGCGCGACGCGGTGAATCTGCTCGACCAGATCGCCTCGTCGAATGGGCAGCGCATCGTTGCGGCGGCGGTGCGCGAGACGCTCGGCGCGACGGACGGCGCGACGGTGCGCGCGCTGGCGGCCGGCATCGCGGCCGGCGACGTATCGGCCGGCTTCGACGCGATTCAGGCGGCGCTCGATCAGGGCGCGGATGCGCAGCAGATCGCGATTCAGATGGTCGATCATCTGCGCGCGCTGATGCAGGCGAAGGTGAAGGCGGCCGGCGCGCCGGCGGACGCCGAGCAGGTCGAGCTGCGGGCGCAGGCCGAGACGATGAGCATGGGCGTGCTGACGCGCGCGATCAAATCGTTCAGCGTGGTACGCAGCAACATTCGCGGCGGCACGGATGCGCAGCTGGCGGTCGAGATGGCGTATCTCGAGTGCATCGCGGTGGAGCCGGCCCCGGCCGCTGCGCCGGCCGTCGCGGTGGCGCCGCCACCCGCTGTGGTGGCGCCGCGGCAGGACCCGCCGCCGGCGACAGTCGCCGCAAAGAGCGCGCCTGTCGCCCCTGCGGCAGCGCCCGAACCGGCGCGCGCGCAGCCGCAGGCCGCGGCCGGCAGCGGCGATGCATCGGCGAAGCTGGCGACTGGCTGGCGCGCGTTCGTGCAGGACATGCGGCGCACGAATTCGGTGCTGCAGTCGCTGCTCAACAACTGCAAGCCGCAGCACGTCGCCGGCAACGTGGTGCACCTGCGGGCCGACCATGATTTCGCCCGGCAGCGCATTTTGCAGAGCGACAAGCACGCGGCCGACCTGCGGCGCGCGCTGAGCCAGTTGCTCGGCTTTGCCGTCGAAGTGCAGATTCACGTCGAAGGGCAGGTGCTCGAACCGAACGAGGACCCGCTCATTCAGGCTGCGCGCCGTCTCGGGGGGCAGGTGAGGGAGTAGAGGTTGAGAGGGGAGAGGGGAGAGGGGAGAGGGGAGAGCGAAGGATAATCATGCGGGCGCGGCTGTGAGGCTGCGTGGATGAAGACACTGACACAGTACGAGCAGTGACAGGAAATACATATGGCAGCAAAAGGAAGAAGAACTGATTTCGTGCCGCGCGGCGGCGCAGCGACCGGCGGTGTTCAGCCCGGAATGGTCGATCGCATCAAAAAGATGCAGGAAGACATGCAGGCGGCGCAGGCGTCGCTGGAGACCGAGCTGATCAACGTGACGGCGGCCGGTGGGGCGATCACCATCGTGGTGACCGGGCATCAGCGCATTCAGAGCATCAAGCTCGATCCGGCGCTGGTCGACCCGAACGACATCGGCATGCTCGAGGACACGCTGGTGGCGGCGGTGAACGAGGCGATCCTCAAGTCGCAGGAGCATTCGGCGACGAAGCTCGAAGCAGTGACCGGCGGAATTTCGCTGCCGGGCCTGTTCTGATCGCGCCGTGCCTCCGTACAACCAGAGTTTGCCGCCGTCGGTGACGCGCCTGATCGACGCGTTTTCGCAGCTGCCGGGCATCGGCCCGAAGTCAGCGTCGCGGCTGGCGTACTACCTGCTTCGGCAGCCGGCGGAGACGTCGCAGGCGTTGGCGGAGGCGCTGCGCGGATTGAAGGCGCACACGCGGCTGTGTTCGGTGTGCATGAACATCACCGAAGCCGATCCATGCCCGCTGTGCGCCGACGCCGCGCGCGACCACGGCCTGCTGTGCGTGGTCGAGGAGCCGCTGGACGTTGCGGCGATCGAGCGATCGCGCGCGTTCAAGGGGCTGTATCACGTGCTGCACGGCGTGATGTCGCCGATCAACGGCGTCGGCCCCGACGAGATCAAGATCTCGGAGCTGCTCACGCGCATCCAGCGCGCCGCGGCGTCGGACGCGCCGGTGCGTGAGGTGATCCTGGCGACCAACCCCACGGTCGAGGGCGAACAGACCGCGGCGTACATTCAGCGCAAGATCGCGGCGCTGCCCGGCGCGCCGCGCATCACCCGCCTCGCCCGCGGCCTGCCGGTCGGCGGCGACCTGGAGTACGCGGACGAG
>JBIIIA010000068.1:0-11601 GCA_044235195.1 Thermoflexales bacterium | reverse complement strand
CAGCGACGCCAGGCCGGCTTCGGCGAACAGCGCCGCGCCGAGGCTGTCGGCGCGCGTCGGGTAGACGCGGTCGATCCAGCTGGCGCGGCCGCCGTCGATGTACACCTCGATCACCGAGCGGTCGAGCAAGATGCGCAGGTCGACGGCGTCGCCGGCGGAGGGGAGCGGGCAGGGCGCGGCGTTGTCGGCCGGGCCGGAGCCGGCGCGCGCGCGGTCGATCCACAGCTCGCGCCGCGCGAAGTCGACGACGATGCGCGCCTGCTCGGCGCCGTCGGGCGAGCGGCGCACGGCGACGCCGGCGCGTCCGCCGGCCGACGCCTCGAGCCGCACGTGCAGCTCGAGGCAGTCGCCGGAAATGTCCGACAGCACGGCCTCGTTCTGCGTGGCCGCCTCGACGGCGCGCTCGTCGGTGCGCAGCCGCTCGATTTCGGGCGCGGGCGCGGCCAGCAGCGCGCCGTCGTTCGACATGCTCAGCACGCGCGGGAACGACATGGCGCCGGCCCAGCCGCGCGGATGCGGCTGCCGATTCTGCGGCTGATCTTTTTCCCACAGCCAGCCGATTTCGATGCGGCGGCCGGACTCGTCCCAGAACGACTGCGGCGCGTAGAAGCAGCCGCCGTGCACGTGCGTGCGCATCGGCGCGTCGGGCGTGAACGTGCGGCCGTCCCAGCGGCCGACCATCGCCGTGGCGCGCGCCAGCGGGATCGGCGAGACGAGCAGCACGTGCTTGTCGCCGAACGCGAAGAAGTCCGGGCATTCCCACATGTGCCCGTTGCGCGCCGGGTCGCCGTCGACGATCAGCGGGCCGAGGTCGTCCCACTGCACCAGGTCGTCGGAGTGATAGTGCCAGACCGCGCCGAACTTCTGCTCGATCGACGCGCCGACGGCCATGTGCCAGCCGTCGCCTTCGCGCCAGATCGAGTGATCGCGGTAATCGGCGCCGCCGACGCCGGCGGGCGGCTCGGCGACGAGCGGATTGGCCGGATGCTTCTCGAATGTGCGCATGCCGTCGCGGCTGAGCGCCAGGCACGGGCGGCCCTGCGCGCCGCTGTCCGGCAGGTTCGTGCGCACGCCGGTGTAATGAAAATACACTGCGTCGCCGACGCGCACCGCGCAGCCGGAGAACACGCCGGCAGCGTCGTAGTCGCGATCGGGGAAAAGCGCGAACGGGCGATGTTCCCAGTGAATCAGATCGCGGCTGACGGCGTGGCCCCAGTGCATGTCGCCCCAGAAGGCGCCGTTGGGATTGTGCTGATAGAACAGGTGATAGAGGCCGTCGAACTGCACCAGGCCGTTCGGATCGTTGATCCAGTTCTGCGGAGCGGTGAAGTGCGCGATCGGGCGCTGGGAATCGGGAAGGGTCACTGCCATGTGCGCCGGCGATGCTAACGCACTTTTCGGGGGGATGGGCTATAAGAAACACCATGCAAACGCGACAACTGGGAAAGATGGATCTGCATCTTTCGGTGATCGGGCTGGGCGCCTGGGCGATGGGCGGCGGCGGCTGGAAGTTCGGCTGGGGCGAGCAGGACGACGACGAATCGATTCGGACCATGCAGCGCGCCGTCGAGCTCGGCGTGAACTGGATCGACACCGCGCCGGTGTACGGCACCGGCCATTCCGAGGAAGTTCTCGGGCGGGCGCTGAAGGGCATGACGAAGCGGCCGATCGTGGCGACGAAGTGCGGGCGGCGCTGGGACGAGACGCGCACGCCGTTCGGTCGTATCAAGCGCGAGAGCGTGCTGCAGGAAGTCGACGACAGCCTGCGCCGTCTCGACGTCGAGTGCATCGACCTGTATCAGATGCACTGGCCTTTCCCGGAAGAAGACATCGAAGAGGGCTTCACGGCGATGGCCGATGCGGTGAAGGCCGGTAAAGTGCGTCACATCGGCGTGTGCAACTACAGCGTGGCGCAGCTCAAGCGCGTGCTGCCGATTCACCCGGTGGCGTCGCTGCAGCCGCCGTATTCGATGCTCGTGCGCGGCGTGGAGGCCGAGCTGCTGTCGTTCTGCGCGGAAAACGGCATCGGCGTGGTGTGCTACAGCCCGATGCAGAAGGGCATCCTGACCGATAAGTTCACGCGCGAGTGGGTGGCGAGCCTGGCGAAGGACGACCATCGCTCGTCGGCGGACGTGCGCTTCCAGGAGCCGGAGCTGTCGAAGAACCTGGCGCTCGTCGAGGGGCTGAAGCCGATCGCGCGCGCGGCCGGGCGCAGCGTGGCGCAGCTGGCGATCGCGTGGACGCTGCGGCGCCCCGAGGTGACCAGCGCCATCGTCGGCGCGCGCCGGCCGTCGCAGATCGAAGAGACCGTCGGCGCCGGCGACTGGACGCTGTCGGCCGACGAGATTCGCGCCGTGGATGCGCTGCTGGCGCAGTGACGTTTCAGTAAATGAAAATTCGCCCCGACGGTGATTTCGTGAATTGACGACATTCGAGTTCGCAACGGTTCGTTCGTTTTTTCGGCGCATTGTCCTGATCGTTCTGGTGATCTCTGCTGCAGCGCCGGCGTTTGCTGCGCGCGTGCAGGGGCAGGGCGATGCGCCGGCCTTCGATCTGCCGGCGGGCTGGCGGCTGGTGCAGCGGCCGGCTCGCAGCGGCGACTGGGCAATCGCCGTGGCCGCCGATGCGCCGGCGCCGCCGGATCTGCCGCGCTCGATGCTGCTGCTGGCGCATCGCGAGGACGGCGTCTGGCGCGTGCGCAGCAGCGCGACCGACGCCGCGGCGTTCGACGCGTGGCTCGCTGCGCTGCCGCCGGCGCTGCTTTCGGCGCAGGATCGTGAATGGTTTCGTCCGGGCGACGCTGCCCGGCGCAGTAGCGCGCCGGCGGCCAGCGGCCATCGCCTGCCCGTGCCCGGCGGCTGGACCGCGCTGATGACGCAGGGCCCGTTCGGCCCGTTCAGCCACAGCACGTACTGGGCGATCGATCTGGTGCTGCCGTACTGGGGCACGTACACGTCCACGATCGTGGCCACGAAGCCGGGCGTGGTGATCTACGTGAAGGACGTCAGCGACGTCGGCGGCCTCGGCACCGGATACAGCGGCTACGCCAACGGCGTAGTGATTCGCCACGGCCCGAGCGAGTATTCGTGGTACTGGCATCTGGCGTACGACAGCGTGCCGCCGGACGTGCAGCCTGGGCGTGCGATCGAGGCCGGTGCGGTGATCGGGCGCATGGGATCGACCGGTTATTCGAGCGGGCCGCACCTGCACTTCCACGTCACCGAGAATTTCGCGATGGTCGGCTGCGACGCTGCACTCGGCTGCCCGGCGCGGGAGACGCGCCCCAACGTGGCGCCGTGGAACCGCGACATCGTGGCGGTGGATTTCGAAGAAACGGCGGATGAAGCGACATGGACCGGCTGCAACAGCGTGGCGTCATGCGGTGACCTGCCGCCCTCGGCGAACCGGCTGGCTGCGTCGGACGGTGCGGTGGCGTACTGGGGCCGCAGCTACGACGGCCCGGGCTGGAAGATGCGCGCGCCGTTCGCCGGCGACCTGCCCGGGTGGCTGGCTGGCCGCGCGCGTTCGCTGGCTGTGCCGAACGGATGGCGCGTCGTGCTGTTCGATCAGCCCGGGCAGCAGGGCGCGTCGCGCGAACTGCGCGCGAGCAGCGCGTCGCTCGATCTGTTGCCGCGCTCGGCGCTGGTGGATGCCGGGGCGTCGCCGCCTGAACCGACGGCGACGCAGCCGCCATTGCCGACGGCTACGCCGGCCCCGCCGCCGACCGCCACGCCGGTGCCATTGCCGACGGCGACTGCAGTGCCGCTGCCGACGATGCCGACGCTGCGGCGGATTCACAAGGCGCTGCGCAGCGATCTGGCGAGTGCGTGGCCGTACCTGCTGGGCGGCGAATCTGTCGCGGCGATCGACGTGAATGGCCACATCACGCTGCCGGGCGAGTGCCGCTGGATGGTGCAGACGTTGCACCCGGGTGGGCATGCGTTGACGTTCACGCTGCGCAGCGACGCGCCGGCGGCGGCGGTCGTCGAGGCGCAGCGCTGGCCGTTCGCTGCGCCGGCGTGTATGAGTGCGCCGGCCGACCCGGGGGCGACGCCGCTCGAGACGCCGTGCTATGAATCCTCGGACATCCATGAACCCAACGGAGGCGCCGTGCTGGCGACGCCATTGGAACTCGGCGATGCGCAGGTGCATCGCGCCGCGCTGGCCGGTGACGTCGACTGGGTGACGTTTCCGGTGACGGCCGGCGGAGATTACGCGCTGGAAACCGTCGAACTCGGCGCGGCGGCCGACACCGTGCTCGAGCTGATCGACGCCGACGGCGTGACCGTGCTGGCGCGCAGCGACGATGCCGATGGGATGGGACGCGCTTCGCGGATTCAATGGCGGGCGGCGACGAGCGGCGTGCGCTACGCGCGCGTGCGGCAGTGGGACCCGGGCGCGGTCGGCTGCGGCACTGCGTACACGCTGCGGCTGCGAGAGATGCGTCCGCGCGTGTGGGTTTCCTACGCGGCGTGGTGAGGCGCTATGCCAGCGGCGTCAGCTGCACCAGCGGCAGGAGCCGGTCCACGTCAGCGCGGCGGCAGTCGGCGGTGGCGGGGGTAAGGCAGACGGCGGCGGCGGCGGCAAAGCCGAGGCGCAGGCCGTCCTCGATGGGGGAGCGTTGTGAAAGAGCGGCGGCCAGCCCGGCGAGCACGGCGTCGCCGGCGCCGGCGGGCGAGACCACGTCGATGGGCAGCGGCGGCACGAACCAGCGGCGCTCGCGGGCGACGACGACGGCGCCGGCGCGATCGAGCGTGACGACGACGTTCGTGCCGAACCGCGCGTGGACGTGCGCGCCGGCGGCGAGCGCATCTTCGACCGTGTCGATGCGGCGGCCGAGCAGCCCGCCGAGTTCGTGGCGATTCGGCTTGACGAACGTCGGGTGCTCCGCCAAGCCGATGCCGAGCGCCGGCTCGGCGGCGTCGAAGACCGTGGGGACGTCGGCGGCGCGGGCGCGGGCGATCAGTTCGGCGAACAGATCGGGGCCGACGCCGGCGGGCAGCGTGCCGCCGAGGACGACGGCCGTCGCGGTCGGCAGCGCGGCATCGAAGGCGGCGACGAGGGCGGCGCGCTGCGCAGCGTCGACGCGCAGCGTGGCGGCGGTGATCGTGGTGGATGTGCCGTCGCTGCGATCGACGAGCACGGTGTTCAGGCGCGAGCGGCCGTGCACTTCGGTGAAGGCGGTCGCGACGCCTTTGCTGCGCAGCATCGATTCGGCGATGCGGCCGACGTCGCCGGCGGCGAAGCCGAGGGCGAGGCTGGGGATGCCGAGCTCGCCCAGGATGTACGACGCGTCAGTGGGTTTGCCGGCCATGCCGACGGCCGTATCCGCGGCGCGAAACGTGGCGTCCTTGTGCAGCGCATCGACGAAGACCACGTGGTCGATGCCGGTGTTCGGCGTGACGGTGACGATCATGCCGGCAATTTAATGCTCGAACGAGCCGATGACCTGTTCCATGCGTTCGCCGGCGGCGCGCACGGCGTCGGCGCCCGCCCACTGCCCACCCATAAGCAGGATGTAGGCGTTGTTGTCGAGGCGCTCGACGGCATCGAAGGCGGCGTCGAGCGTTTTGCCGATGCAGAAGACGCCGTGCCAGGGGGCGATGGCGGCGGCGGCGTGCTTGGCGATCATCTTTTCGCGGCCGATCATCGTAGCGGCCACGTGTTCGGCCAGGTCCTTGCTGTGCGCCGGTGCGAAGGGCGTGACCGGCGTGACGCCGAACTTGCGATTGGCTTCGAGGATGGGGGGCAGCGGGCGTTCGAGCGCGGCGAAGACCAGCAGGTTGCGCGGGTGCGCGTGCACGACGGCCGCGCCGTGTTCGGCGAATCGGTTGAGCAGCGTGAAGTGCACGTGCGTTTCACGCGAGAGCGCGCCAGAGCCGCGCAGCACGTTGCGCTCGAGGTCGGCGACGAGCACGTCTCCCGGGTCGATGCGCCACTGGCGCTGCTGGCCGGCGAAGCGCGGCGTGATGCAGATGCGGTTGCCGATGCGGGCGCTGATGTTGCCGCCGGCGGCGTCGGTCAGCTGGCGATCGAAGAGCAGCCGGCCGAAATACGCGATGCGTTCGCGCATTTCATCGAGCTGAGCGGTGGTGGGCGTGGCGTCGATGGGAAGGGTGGACATCGCCGCGGATTGTAGTGTGCGCGGCCGGTGCCCGCACCGAATCAGGAAACCGTCGCGGAGTTTCTCGACTGCGTTGCGCCGAGCAGCGCGCGAAAAACCGACAGCAGCAGCACACTGGCGCCGCTGACCCAGTAGAGCAGCGTCATGCCGGTCGAGGCGGTGTCGGTGCCGGCTTGAATGCCGTGCGCGAGGGCCAGCAGGAAGGTGGCGAAACTCAGGAAGTGAATGAGGCGCCAGCCGCGCTGCGTCAGCGCATTTTTGGCGTAGAAGCTCAGGCCGATGACGGCCATGGCATAGAAGCCGATCTGACCGAGGCCGACTTCGAGCGGCTTGTAGTCGACGCCGGCGAAGGGCACGGCGATGGTGCCCAGCGTGTAGCCGATGTAGCGATCGCCGAGCAGGATCAGGGCGTGGAAGAGCGCCAGTGCGAGTGCGAGCAGGCTGGTGTGCTGGTGCAGGTCGAACGCCGCTGGGCCGCCGGGCCATGCGCGCGCGGTGCGGGTGGTGATCAGCAGGCCGAAGATCATCGACGCCCAGAGCAGCACGTACGAGACGACGGCGCTGGAGCGCGAGAGGTACCAGTAGGCCTTCGGCTCCGGGCCGAGCAGCGAATGAGTGAGGTCCGGCAGGTACGTCGGCACGACGACCGCCGCGCCGAGCGCGCCGGCGACGACGGCCAGCAGCAGTCCGAACAGTGCGCGGCCGGACATGGCCTGTGTGAGATCTTGCTCGACGACGGTGGGTTCGGCATGCGGGCGAACCGGGTGCGGCGCTCGGGCGGTCGGAGTGGAGATGTCGTTCGTGATCATGATGAAATCGATGTGGCTTCGGCGTGCCACGAATAGCGGTCGAATCGTGAACTGAAGTGCAGAGCCCCGTCGTCGGTGACGATGAGCGCTGCTGCGTCGGGCTGTGCGTCGATCCAGCGCAGCCCGTCGTCGCAGCCGAGCAGGACGAGGTGCTTGGCCATGATTTCCGCCGCGACGGCGTCCGCGGCGATGACCGTGGCGGTGAGCACGTCGGTGTCCGTCGGGCGGCCGGTGGATGGATCGATGATGTGATGCTGTGTGCGTCCGTGGCGGCGCCAGCGTCGATGATCGCGGCCGGAGGTGGCGATGCCGCCGGCGGAGAGAAGCACGAGCGTCGGCAGGTCGATCTCGTGTCCGTCGGCGGCGCGCGGGTCGGTGACGGCGATCGGCCATGGTTCGTCGAGGTGACGTCGTCCGCGCGCAGCGATGTCGCCGCCGGCGTCGACGAGCACCCCGCCGAGGTGAGCGAGCCGCTGGGCAGCGCGTTCCGCGGCCCAGCCCTTCGCCACGCCGCCGAGATCGAGGGCGACGCCCTGCGGCAGCCGCACGGTGCGTCGCAGCGGATCCATCGCGATGGTGCCATGGTCGCTGGCCGGCCCGACGTCCGGATGATCGACGGCCTCGTCCTCCGCGATGAGTTCGAACGAGCGGTCGTAGCCGGCGGCCAGGAGCTGCGGCAGGATGGTGGGCGTGACGCGCCCAGCGGTGCGTGCGGCGCCGTCGAGTGCGGCGACGAGCACGTCCCACAGCACTTCACTCGGCTGAAACCAATAGCCGGCGAATCGGTTGAGCGCGGAGAGTTCGCTGGACGGGCGGAAGCGACTGAGCGCTTGTTCCCATTCTTCGAACCACGTCGGAACCTGTTGCAGCAGCGCGATCGCCTCCGGCGCATCCGAATCATGGAAGACCGCGACGTCGCAGCCCATGGCGACGAAATCGATGCGTTGCATGTCAGCGCGTCCTGCGGCGCGAAGTGCGCGTGCGCGTGACCGGGGCCGGCGCCGGCTGCGTCTGCGGCGCGCCGACGACCGGGGCGGCTGCCTGCATCTGCGATTGCGACTGTGGGACGAGCAGCGCGGCGCTGTCTTCGTTCATCGCGCGCAACGGTGGTTCTGCCGTGGGAATGAGCGCTGGCGCAGCAGCGACTCTGCGGCGAGCGCGAGTGCCGGCGGCATTTCCCTGTGCTGCGGGTGCCCGTTCGACGACGGCTGCCGGCTGCGCCGCGGGCGGCCGGTGCGGCGCCAGCGTCGGGATCGGCGCGAGGATCAGCGGCGACAGAGAGGCGGCGGTGAGGGGTGCGTCGGCCTCGGCGGTGACGGCGGCGTCCGCGGCAATCTCCTGCTGGATTCCTTCCGTGTGCGCGATCCATGCCCACCCGGCCGTGGTGGCGGCCAGAGACGCCACGGTGATCAGGGTGCTGGCGCCGATCATGCCGGTGCGGCGACTTCGGGTCGGCGGCCGCACCGTGGTGGCAGAGGAAGTCGGCGGGCGGCCGGCAGGCGGCGTCGGGCGCGCAGCTGGCGGAAGAGTGTCGTTCATGATCGTGATCTCCTGTTCTCGACTCGGGCGACTCGGCCGGAATTTACGGATAGATTCTTAGTCGTCGTGTTCTTCGGAGTGATCCTCTTCATGCTCGGCTTGTTCGTCTTCGTGGACATCGTCCTCATCTTCATGTTCGTCGCCTTCCGTTTCATGTTCTTCTTCCTGTTCGCTTTCGGAAATCGGCGGCGGTGCATCGGCGACCGGGGCGGGCGGTGCATCGGCGACCGGGGCGGGGGCGGCAGCGACGAGGTCGCCGGCGGGTGGCGGCGGTGGGGCGGGCGGCGGCGACCATGCACTGAACAGCACGGCGCCGGAGGCGGCGTCGATGTACACCACGCCGTTGGTGAGAACGATTTCGTAGGCTTCGACGCCACGGAAGAGCACGAGTTCGCTGCGTTGGATCGCGGCTGCTCCGTTGGCCATGCCGGCAGCGAGGGCGATCTGGTCGGCGTGCGATGCGTCGATGCGCATCGGCGGGCGCTGTGATCGCGGCTGTGCCGCCGTGCTCGGCGGATCGGCGAGTGGTTCTGCGGCCGTTGCCGCGGCCGCTGCCTCCGGTTCGGCGGTGATCGTGGCCGAAGCTGCGCTCAGGCGTCGATTGGCTTCTGCCAGCCGCTGCTGATAGACAGCCTCACGCGCGAGAAAAACGGCGCGCTCCTGCGCGGCAGCGTTCGATGTTTCTGCAATGGTCGGAGCAGAGGCGGTGATCGACTCCGGTGCGGCGCTGCTGCGCCAGTTCGTGACGACGGCGCCAGCGCCGACGAGAAGAAATGCCGTGATGCCACAGGCGACGGCGAATGCAGTCTGCTGTTTCATGCCGATGACATTCGCATGCACGGGCATGAGAAACGATGGGAGCGAGGTGAGACCGTTCTTATTCTGGTGGTTGTGATCCCTGCGGCAGAGACACGGTGAAGGTCGTGCCGCGGCCGAGCGTGCTGCGGACAGTGATGCGCCCACCGTGCGCGCGCACGATGGCGTCGGCGATGGCGAGGCCGAGGCCGCTGCCGCCGGAGCCGTCGCGGGTGCGCGCGTTGTCGGCGCGGTAGAAGCGTTCGAAGACGTGGGGCAGATGTTCGGCGGCGATGCCGATGCCGGTGTCGGCGACTTCTATGCACACGTGTGCATCGTCACGGTAAATCCTGGCGGTGATGCCGCCGCCGCGCGGCGTGTAGCGAATGGCGTTGTCGATCAGGTTCGTCAGCACGCGTTGAATTTTCAGGCGATCGGCGACGAGGGGCAGCGAAGCCGGCTCGGTGCTCGTCGCCAGCGTCAGGCCGCGCGTGGCGACGAGCGCGTTCAGGCGTTCATGGGTGTGTGCGAGGAGCTGGGCGATGTCGAACGTTTCGACGCGCAGAATGCCTGCCGTGGCGCGAGAGAGAGACAGCAGATCTTCCACCAGCAGGCTCATCTCGTCGACGGTGTCTTCGAGCTGTTCCAGGACGTGGCGATATTCCTCGGCGGTGCGCGGGCGTGCGAGCGTGACGGAGAGCTCGCCCTTGAGCGCGGTCAGCGGCGAGCGCAGTTCGTGTGATGCATCGGCGGAGAATTGTCGTTCACGATTCATCGCACCCTGAATGCGCTCCAGCAGGCGATCGAATGTTTGCGCCAGTCGGCCGACTTCGTCGTCGGTGAGTGAGGTGCCGACGCGGTGTGAGAGGTCGTTGTCGGCGATGATGGCTTCGACGCTGCGCCGCACGCGTTCCATCGGGGCGAAGGCATTCTGGCTGAGCACGACGCCGCCGATCGTCGCCAGGATGAGCGTGACGGGCACGGTGATCCAAAGGAGGCGGCGCAGGCTTTCGAGTGTGTTGAGTTCGGTGTCCAGCGACTGTGCGACCTGAATCACGGCGAAGCGGCGTCCCTCGACGCTGAGCGGCGCGGTGAGCATGCGGTACTGCCGGTTTGGTGCATCGATCGTCTCATAGACCGATTGCCCGTTCTGCGCAGCGGCGACGGTGCTCGCGTCGACGGCGATGTCTGCCGGAAAGAGCGGATCCGACTGGGTAATCGATCCATCGAGCAGCAGCAGGCGCGTGGGGGCGATGGCGATGTACGTCAGGGCGCGCGCGCGTTCGGCGGCGGAAGCGGCCGGGTCGAGCGGGTTCTGCTGCGATGTCTGCACGCTGCGTTCGGCGGCGCGGCGCAGCGTCTGGTCGACGTTGGCGAGCAGCGCGCTGCGCAGGCCGAGGTAGACCGCTGCGCTGATCAGCAGGATGGTGACGGCGAGGATGCCGACGAACCAGAACGTCAGGCGAAAGCGGATCGAATGCAGCAGGCGGCTCATGAGCTGCGGATCAAGTAGCCGACGCCGCGCACGGTGTGCAGCAGCGGCGTTTCACCGTCGGCGTCGATTTTGCGGCGCAGGTAGCCGACGTAGACGTCGACGACGTTGGACGCGCCAGTGAAATCGAACGACCAGACGGCCTGCAGCAGCTGTGTGCGGCTCACTGGGCGATCGACGTGGCGCATGAGATGTTCGAGAAGCTGGAATTCCCGCGTGCTGAGCTCGATCTGCCGGTCGCCGCGCGTGACGCGGCGAGTCATCATGTCCATCGTCAGATCGGCGATCTGCAGCTTCGGCGTGGACTGCGCGATCGGGGTGCGGCGGGAGAGCGCACGCAGGCGGGCGAGCAGCTCGGCGAAGGCGAAAGGTTTGACGAGGTAATCGTCGGCGCCGGAATCAAGCCCGCGGATGCGATCCTCGAGCGCGTCCATGGCAGTGAGCATGAGCACCGGGGTGTGGACGCCGTGCGTGCGCAGTTCACGGCACACCGAGATGCCGTCACGGCCGGGCATGAGCACATCGAGAATGATCAGATCGAACGGCGTCTCCTGCGCGGCTGCGACGTATTCGAGCGCGAGGTCGCCGTCTACGACGTGTTCGACGATGTAGCCTTCTTCGCGCAGCCCTTTCACGAGGAAGCCGGCGATGCGCTTGTCATCTTCAGCAACGAGGATTCGCATGGTGGGATTTTAAGAGGGGAATAGGGGATAGGGGATAGGGATCAGGGATTGCGATCGTCGTCGCGATCATCATCGTCGTCGTGATCACCTTGATTGGGTGGTTCGGGCTCGCGGGTGGGGCGCGGTGGCTCGGGGAGTTCGGACTGGCGGGTGGGCTCG
>JBIIIA010000385.1:0-3586 GCA_044235195.1 Thermoflexales bacterium | reverse complement strand
CAAGGATGCCATCCGCAAGTCGTACAGCAAGCGTGGCGAAGCAGTGATTCGACAGAACTTCGCCGCCGTCGATGCGTCGCTGGCGAATCTGTTCGCGGTGCCGCTGCCGGCCGAGCCGGTGTTCAGCAACGCCCCGGTGCACATGCACGTGCCGGCCGAGGCGCCGAGCTTCGTGCAGCTGGTCACCGCGAAGATGATCGCCGGCGAAGGCGACCTGCTGCCGGTCAGCGCGATGCCGGCCGACGGCACGTATCCGAGCGGCACCACGCAGTGGGAACGCCGCAACCTGGCCGACGATATTCCGATCTGGGACGCCGACCTGTGCATCCAGTGTGGCAAGTGCGTGCTGGTGTGCCCGCACGCGGTGATCCGCGCGAAGACGTACGAGCCGGCCGATCTCGCCGGTGCGCCGGCGGATTTCCCGACGGCCGATGCGCGCTGGAAGGAGCTGCCGGGGAAGAAGTACACGCTGCAGGTCAGCCCGGAGGACTGCACCGGCTGCGCGCTGTGCGTCGACGCCTGCCCGGTCAAGGACAAGAGCAACGCCGGCCGCAAGGCGATCAACATGGCGCCGATCGCGCCGGAGCGCGCGCGCGAAGTGCAGAACTGGGAATTCTTCAAGCAGCTGCCGGACACGCCGATCTACGATCCGGCGCTCGACGGCGGCAACCTGAATTTCACGAACGTGAAGAACATCCAGCTGCTGCGGCCGCTGTTCGAGTTCTCGGGTGCGTGCGCCGGCTGCGGCGAGACGCCGTATCTGAAGCTGCTGAGCCAGCTGTACGGCGAGCGGGCGATGATCGCCAACGCCACCGGCTGTTCGAGCATCTACGGCGGCAACCTGCCGACGACGCCGTGGGCGAAGAATGCGCAGGGCCGCGGCCCGGCGTGGAGCAACTCGCTGTTCGAGGACAACGCCGAATTCGGCCTCGGCATGCGCCTGGCGGTCGACACGCAGGCGGCGCACGCGCTGGAGCTGGTGAAGCAGATGCGCGAGGAGATCGGTGCCGAACTGGCCGATGCGATGATTGCGGCCGACCAGTCGACGGAATCCGGCGTGGTGGCGCAGCGCGGCCGCGTGGCGGCGCTGCGGGCGCGGCTGGCGGAGATGAGCGCGCCGCGCGCCGAGCTGCTCGACCTGGCGGCGCTGGCCGATTTGCTGGTGAAGCGCTCGATCTGGATCGTCGGCGGCGACGGCTGGGCGTACGACATCGGCTACGGCGGCCTCGACCACGTGCTGGCGAGCGGGCGCAAACTGAACGTGCTGGTGCTCGACACCGAGGTGTACTCGAATACCGGCGGCCAGTCTTCGAAGGCCACGCCGCTCGGCGCGGTGGCGAAGTTCGCCGCGTCCGGCAAGCACACGCCGAAGAAGGATCTCGGCATGCTGGCCATGTCGTACGGCAGCATCTACGTGGCGTCTGTGGCGATGGGTGCGAACGACGCACAGACCGTCAAGGCGTTCATGGAGGCCGAGGCGTACCCTGGCTCCTCGCTGATCATCGCCTACAGCCACTGCATCGCGCACGGCATCGACATGACGCGTGGCATGCAGCAGCAGAAGCTCGCCGTCGAGAGCGGCTATTGGCCGCTGTATCGCTACAACCCGCTGCTCAAGGAGCAGGGCAAGAATCCGTTCACGCTCGACTCCGGTGCGCCGAAGGTGGCGTTCAAGGACTATGCCATGAACGAGACGCGCTATCGCGTGCTCTCGCAGGCGCACCCGGCCGAGTCCGAGGCGTTCATGAAGGAAGCGCAGGCGCAGGTGACGGCTCACTGGAAGCGCGTCGAGGCGCTGGCGAAAGGATGACGGAGAAGAGAGTGATAGTGGATCGTGATAGTCGATAGTAAGTCGCTATCACTATCGACTATCACTTTTTGCTCGACGGGAGAACATGGATCTAAGTACAATTTTCCTCGGCCTGAAACTTGCGCACCCGATCGTGCCGTCGGCGTCGCCGCTGTCGACCAGCCTGGACGGCATCAAGCGCCTCGAAGACGGCGGCGCGCCGGCGATCGTGATGTACTCGCTGTTCGAAGAGCAGATCGAGCGCGACCTGCAGCTGCTGCATCTGCATCAGGATGTGCACGACGACAGCCACGCCGAAGCGCTGAGCTACTTTCCGACGACGATGCAGTACGGCGTCGAAGCAGATCAGTACGTCGGCCTGCTCGAGAGGGCGGTGCGCGCGACGAGCGTCCCGATCATCGGCAGCCTCAACGGCGTCACGACCGGCGGATGGATCAAGTATGCGCGCGCGATGCAGGACGTCGGCGCGTCGGCCATCGAAGTGAACGTGTATTACCTGCCGACCGACCCGGACCTGACCGGCGCCGACGTCGAGCAGCGCTATCTCGACGTGCTGGCCGAAGTGAAGCGCGCCGTGCGCATCCCGGTGGCGATGAAGCTGAATCCCTTCTTCAGCGCGCCGATGCACATGGCCAGGCAGTTCGCGGCGACCGGAGCGGACGGCCTGGTGCTGTTCAATCGGTTCTATCAGCCCGACATCGACGTCGAGCATCTCGAGGTGTCGCATCGTCTGCACCTGAGCTCGTCGGACGAGATGCGCATGCCGCTGCGCTGGGTTTCGCTGATGCACGGCCGCGTGCCGTGCGACCTGGCGATCACCGGCGGCGTGCACACGCACGAGGACGTGCTCAAGGCGCTCATGGCCGGCGCGCGCGTGACGTTCATGGCGTCGGCGCTGCTGCATCACGGGCCGGGATATATTGACCGGACGGTGCAGGCGCTGCGGGAGTGGATGGAGCAGCGCGAATACGAATCCGTCGAGCAGATGATCGGCAGCATGAGCCAGCAGCACGTGCGCAACCCCGACGCCTATGTGCGCGCGAACTACATGCGCATGCTCGATTCGTGGGCAAGCACGACGCTGCCGATGTGAAATTCAACCGTGGAGTGTGAGCGATGGCTGGATTGGATCCGAACGACAAGCGATACAAACTGCTCGACGCCGCGATGCGTCGTCACGGATATCAGGCGAATGCGCTGATCGAGGCGCTGCACACGGCGCAGCAGTCGTACGGCTTTCTCGATCCTGCGGTGCTGCGCATGATTGCGCAGAAGCTCAAGCTTCCGCTGAGCAAGGTGTACGGCGTCGCCACGTTCTACAACTTGTTTTCTCTGAAGCCGCAGGGCGAACATGTCTGTGTGGTGTGCACCGGCACTGCGTGCTACATCAAGGGAGCGGCCGCGCTGCTGCGCTCGCTCGAACAGGAATTCGGCGTCGGCGCCGGGCAGACGACGACGGATCGCCGATTGTCCGTGCTGCAGGCGCGCTGCTTCGGCTCGTGCGCTTCGGCGCCGGCGGCGACGCTGGACGGCCGGCTGGCGGCGAGCCAGACGGCGCAGTCGCTGACGCATGCTGTGCACGAGATGCTCGCATCGACGGGCGAGGCGCGAAAGACAGGAGAGAAAGTCGTATGAACGGCGAAGAACTGTCCGCTGCGGTCATGGCGGAACGCAAAGTGCAGGCGTGCTTCAAACACCATATTCACGTGTGCGCCGGGACTTCGTGCGCCGCACTGCGCAGCGAAGAGATCGCCGCGAACCTTAAAAAGGAAGTGG
>JBIIIA010000067.1:0-11634 GCA_044235195.1 Thermoflexales bacterium | reverse complement strand
TTCGAGAAGGCCGGCCTCGGCCGCTTCGGCTCGGGCTGGGCGTGGCTGGTGCTGGGCAAGGACGGCAAGCTGGCCGTGACCTCGACGCCCAACCAGGACAGCCCGCTGATGGACGGCATCAAGCCGCTGCTGGGCGCCGACGTGTGGGAGCACGCGTACTATCTCAAGTATCAGAACCGCCGCGCCGACTATCTGAAGGCGTTCTGGTCGGTCGTGAACTGGGACGACGTCGCGGCGCGCCTGGGCTGATCATTGCGAAAACGCGCCGAATGTCATATAGACAGCGCGCCGTGTATGGTATAAAACCGACCACGACAATTAACCGGAGTTAACGCACAGGTTGACCGGTTGTATTCACGGCAGTGAACTGAAGTTGCTGCTCGTTCAAGGAAGGAAAAGATGGCTCACGTAATTACCCATTTGTGCCTGCGCGACGGTGCGTGCGTGGATGTTTGCCCGGTCGAGTGCATCGTCGGCGGCAAGCCCGAAGATCAGTGGAACTGGTTCTACATCGACCCGAACACGTGCATCGACTGCGGCGCGTGCGTGCCGGAGTGCCCGTTCGAGGCCATCTTCCCGGCCGACGAAGTTCCGACGGCGTACGAGATGAAGCCGGGCCAGAAGATCGCAGTGGCGGGTGGCGAGACGTTCGAGGCGGCGGGCGGCGAGGTCTACGACTTCACCGAGTCGACCGAGATCAACGCTGTGTTCTACACGTCCGGCCCCGGCTACGCCGCGCGCAACATGTAGGCGCGCCGTACGTGAAAAACGCTTAATACAGCGTGCACTACAATCGGTCGGGCCCTTTGGGCTCGGCCGATTTTGTTTTTCCGAGGAAATCCATGCGCACACTTTTCGAACGAGAGTTGAGCGAAATTCGCGAAGGCATTCAGATATTGAGCGCCCGGGCGACCGGAGCGACGGAGCGCGCGGTGGCTGCGCTGATCAACCACAACTTCGACGAGGCCCGCGAGGTCAAGCGCGACGACAAGCTCATGGATGCGCTGCGCTACAAAGTCGAGAACGATTGCCTGCTGGTGATGGCCACGCAGCAGCCGGTGGCGCGCGATCTGCGCGAACTGGTGGCGGCCACGTTCGTCGCCGTCGAGCTGGAGCGCTGCGGCGATTACGCCAAGGGCATCGCCAAGGCGGCGCGCAAGACCACGCGCTGTGACAGCGGCCTCGGGGTGTTCAACCTCGCCGAGATGGACGTGCTGGTGCGCGAGATGCTGTCGCAGGCGTGCCACGCCTTTCTCACGCGCGACGTCGAGGAAGCCAAGCGCGTCATCGCCGCCGACGCCGCCGTCGATCGCCAGTACAACCGGCTGCTCGATTCGACGATGCATGCGATGAGCGAGAACATTCAGCACATCGAATGCGGCACCTGGCTGCTGCACGCCGGCCATTGCCTCGAGCGGCTCGGCGACCGCGCCACGAACATCGCCGAGCGCGTCATCTTCGTGGAGACCGGCGTGATCACCGGCGACATGAACGTGCACGGCGCGGATGCTGCGCGCGATCTGCGGTAATAGTAGGTTCCCGCTACGGTACACTCGCGTACCATGAGCTTCGAACTTCTTCGGGAAGAGACCGTTCACGAAATCAACTCGCGCGCGCGCCTGTATCGACACACGAAAAGCGGCGCACAATTTCTGTCGCTGAGCAACGAGGACGAGAACAAGGTCTTCGGCGTGAATTTCGCCACGCCGCCCGCGGATTCGACCGGCATCGCGCACATCATGGAACATTCCGTGCTGTGCGGATCGCGCAGTTATCCGTCGAAGGAGCCGTTCATCGAACTGGCCAAAGGCTCGCTCAACACATTCCTGAATGCGATGACCTACAGCGACAAAACCGTGTACCCGGTGGCGTCGCAGAATGCGCAGGACCTCTACAACCTCGCCGACGTGTACCTCGATGCAGTGTTTCATCCGAACATCACCGAATGGACGCTGCGCCAGGAGGGCTGGCACTACGAGCTCGGCGACGCCGCCGACGAGATGACCTACAAGGGCGTGGTGTTCAATGAAATGAAGGGCGCGTACTCCTCACCCGAGCGCCGGCTGTACAAGGCGATCGGCGCGGCTCTGTTCCCCGACACGCCGTACGGCGTCGACTCGGGCGGCGACCCGCAGGTCATCCCGGATCTGACCTATGCGCAGTTCAAGTCGTTTCATGAGACGTACTACCACCCGTCGAATGCGCTGATCTGGTGGTACGGCGATGATCCCGAAGACGAGCGCCTGCGCCGGCTCGATGCTGTGCTGTCCGAATTCGACGCGCGGCCGATCGACGCGCGCATGCCGCTGCAGCCGCGTTTCTCCGCGCCGCGCCGCGTGCAGGCGGCCTATCCGATCGACGCCGCCAACGCTGCGACTGCGAAGAATTACGTCGCCGTGAACTGGCTGCTGACCGACGTGCTCGACGAGCGCACGGCGCTGGCGCTCGACATCCTCGGCAGCATCCTGATGAGCACGCCGGCGTCGCCGCTGCGCAAGGCGCTGATCGAGAGCGGCCTCGGCGAGGACGTGCTGGGCGGGATGGACGACAGCCAGCGCGAGATCACGTTCGGCGCCGGCCTGAAGGGCGTCGCCGCCGAGAACGTCGCCGCCGTCGAGGCGCTGGTGCTCGACACGCTGCGCCGCCTGGCGGCGAACGGCATCGAACCCGAGATGATCGAAGCGGTGCTCAACACCGTCGAATTTCGACTGCGCGAGCTCAACACCGGCGGCACGCCGCGCGGCCTGGCGCTCATGCTGGCGTCGCTGCAGACATGGCTGCACGGCGGCGACCCGCTGTCGCCGCTGCGCTTCGAGGCCCCGCTCGCCGAGCTCAAGGCGCGCCTGGCCGCCGGCGAGCGTGTGTTCGAAGAGCTCATCACCGCGCAGCTGCTGCGCAACGACCATCGCGTCACTGCGGTGCTGGCGCCCGACGCCGAGCTGCGCGCGCGCGAAGAGCAGCAGGAACGCGCGCGCCTCGCCGCCGCGCGCGCGGCGATGACGCCGGTGGACATCGAACGCATCGTGGCGCAGACGCGCGAACTGCGCCGCATGCAGGAGACGCCCGATTCGCCCGAAGCGCTGGCGAGCATCCCCGGGCTGACGCTCGCAGACCTCGATCGAAAAAATAAAACCGCGCCCACCGCCGTGCTCGACGGCAGCCCGGCGCGCGTGCTGCATCACGACCTGTTCACGAACGGCATCGCCTACCTCGACGTCGGCTTCGACATGCGCGCCGTCGACGCGGCGGACGTGCCGCTGCTGAGCTTGTTCGGCCAGATGTTCCTCGGCATGGGCACGGCCGACGAAGACTACGCACGCCTGTCGCAGCGCATCGGCCGCAAGACCGGCGGCCTGCGCTCGGCGATGCTTAACGGCGTGATGCGCGGCAGCGGCGATGCGGCGTCGTGGTTCTTCCTGCGCGGCAAGGCCACCATGGCGCAGGTCGATGACCTGTTGGCCATTCTCGGCGACGTGCTGCTCGGCGCGCGCCTCGACAACCGCGAGCGCTTCAAGCAGATCGTGCTCGAAGAGAAGGCCGGGCTCGAAGCGCGCCTGGCTCCGGCCGGCCACTCGATGACCAACATGCGCCTGCGCGCGGCGTTCACCTCGTCCGACTGGGCGATCGAGCAGATGGGCGGCGCCAGCTATTTGTTCTTCCTGCGCGACCTGGCGCAGCGCATCGAGAGCGACTGGCCCGGCGTGCTGGCGCAGCTCGAACGCGTGCGCGCGGCGCTGGTGAACCGCAGCAGCGCGCTGTGCAACGTCACGCTCGACGCGGCCAACTGGGCCGCCGTGCAGCCGCGGTTCGACGCGCTGCTCGCGCGCCTGCCGGACGCTTCCGCGCGGCGCTGCGACTGGCCGACGGCGCAGCTGCCGGCGCACGAAGGGCTGACGATTCAGGCGCAGGTCAACTACGTCGGCAAGGCGGCGAACCTGTTCGCGCACGGCTACGCCATGCACGGCTCGGCGCTGGTGGTGAACAACTACCTGAACACGTCGTGGCTGTGGGAGCGCGTGCGTGTGCAGGGCGGCGCGTACGGCGGATTCGCGCGCTTCGACGTGCGCTCCGGCGTGTTCACATATTTGTCGTATCGCGATCCCAATCTCGCCGGCACGCTGGCCGTCTACGACCGCACGTCCGACCATCTGCGCGAGCATGAAATCTCCGACGACGAAGTGCGCAAGTGCATCATCGGCGTGATCGGTGACCTCGACGCACACGAGCTGCCCGACGCGCGCGGCTATTCGGCGGCGACGCGCTTCCTGCTCGGCACGACGGACGACGTGCGCCAGCAGATGCGCGACGAAATTCTCGCCACGACCGCGGCCGACTTCCGTCGCTTCGCCGACGCGCTCGACGCCGTGCGCGCCCATGGGCGCGTGGCGGTGTTCGGCTCGGCCAACGCCATCGAGGCGGCGAACGCCGAGCTCGCGCAGAAACTGACGGTGACGAAAGTCCTGTGAACTCACGGATTTCGATCGGAATCAATTAACATCGCAACGCCTATGGTTATTCACCTCACGATCAACGGACAGCCGAAGGACTTCGTCGTCGGCGCGAACGAGACGCTGATGAGTGCGCTGCGGCGCGAGGGCTACTACAGTGTGAAGCACGGCTGCGAGACCGGCGACTGCGGCGCGTGCGGCGTGCTGCTGCGCCGCGCATCGGCGCAGCCGGAGTCGGCCGCCCCACGCCCGTTCGCCGTGCAGAACACGTGCGTGATGCTCGCTGCGCAGGCTGACGGGACCGAGATCGTGACGGTCGAATCGCTCGGCGACCGCAAGGGGCTGAGCGTCATTCAGCAGTGCTTCATCGACAACGGCGCGATTCAGTGCGGCTTCTGCACGCCGGCGCAGATGCTGGCGGCCAAGGCGCTGCTCGATCGCAACCCGACGCCGACGGAGGCCGAAGTGCGCGAGGCGATCAGCGGCGTGCTGTGTCGCTGTACGGGCTACCTCAAGCCGGTGCAGGCGGTGTTGAACGCCGCGGCGCGCATCAACGGAACCGGCGGCGACGACGGACAGCCGCCGTTCAAAGTCGTCGTCGCCGACGGCTCGCCCGCCGATGCGCCGGAGGGCACAGCGCCCGGCGTCGGCGCGTTCCGCCAGGACATCGGCGACCTGCGCTGGGGCGACGCCGGCGATTCCTCGTCCGCCGAAGCATCGCGCGCCGAGCCGGAGACGCAGACGCAGACGCAGACCGTGCTGCCCGAATTCGTGCTGGCGCCCGAGCCGCAGACGGCCGTCGTCGGCAAGGCGGAGAAGAAGGTCGATGCCGCCAAGCTGGCGCAGGGCAAGCCGGCCTTCGTCGACGACGCGCCGCTGCCGGGCATGCTGCACGCGGCGATGCTGACCAGCCCGCACGCGCACGCGCGCATCGTCTCGATCGATGCCACCAAGGCGCGCGCGCTGCCCGGCGTGCATGCGGTGCTGACGCACCACGACGTGCCGCGCGTGATTTACGCCTCGGGCGGCCAGTCGTATCCGAACCCGCCGCCGTGGGACCAGGTGAGCCTGGACAACAAAGTGCGCCACGTCGGCGACCGCGTGGCGGTCGTCGCGGCCGAGACGTACGAGATCGCGCGCCGCGCGTGCGAGCTGATCGAAGTCGAATACGAAGTGCTGCCGGCGGTGTTCGACCCGGACGAGGCGATGAAGCCGGGCGCGCCGGTGATTCACGACGAGCCCGACGCCGTGGCGATCCGCGACGCCAAGCGCAACCTCGTGCACTACGTCAAGGCGCAGGTCGGCGACGTCGACAAGGCGCTGGCCGAGAGCGACTGGGTGATCGAGCGCGAGTATCGCGTGCAGCAGGTGCAGCAGGCCAGCATCGAGCCGCACATCTGCATGACGTGGTTCGACGAAGACGATCGCCTGGTGATTCGCACCAGCACGCAGGTGCCGTTTCATGTGCGCCGCATGGTGGCGCCGCTGATCGGACTGCCGGTGAAGAAAATCCGCGTGGTCAAGCCGCGCGTGGGCGGCGGATTCGGCGGCAAGCAGGAGATGCTGATCGAAGACCTGTGCGCGCATCTGACGCTGGCGACCGGGCGGCCGGTGCGCTTCGAGTACACGCGCGAAGAGGAATTCACCAGCTCACGCTCGCGCCATCCGCAGCGCATGGTCTACAAGCTCGGCTTCAAGAAGAATCCCGAGGGCGGCGCGCCGGTTCTGCACGCGCTGTCGCAGTACACGCTGGGCAACACCGGCGCGTACGGCACGCACGGCCTGACCGTGCAGACCGTCAGCGGGCTGCGCGGCACGGCGCAGTATCGCTGTCCGAACATGAGGTTCGAGTGCCACGTGGTGTATACGAACATCCCGGTGCCGGGCGCATTCCGCGGCTACGGCGCGCCGCAGGCGGAATTCGGACTGGAGTGCGCGATGGACGAAGCGGCGCAGATCGTCGGCAGCGACCCGGTCGAGCTGCGGCGACAGAACTGGATCCGCTCCGGCGACGCGCTGCTGATGGCGCGCCAGCTCGGTGAAGGGCGTGAGGGCTTCGACCAGATCATTCGCTCGTGCGGGCTGGAGGAATGCTTCCAGCAGGCGCTGGCGGCGGTGGACTGGGACAACCGCGAGAAGCGACGCCTCGATCCGGCGCGGCCGCACATTCGGCGCGGCATCGGCGTGGCGGCGTGCATGCATGGCACGGCGATCGCCGGCCTCGACATGGGCGCGGCGTCGATCAAGATGAACGACGACGGCTCGTTCAACGTCCTCATCGGCGGCACCGACATCGGCACCGGCAGCGACACCGTCGTCGGCCAGATCGTGGCCGAGACGCTCGGCATCCCGCTCGAGGACGTGATCATGTATTCGAGCGACACCGACTTCACGCCGTTCGACACTGGTGCGTACGCGTCGTCGACGACGTACATCACCGGCGGCGCGGCGAAGAAGGCGGCCGAGCAGGTGCGCGAGCAGATTCGCGAAGTGGCGGTGCACATGTTCCTGCACGGCAAGAACAGCAGCGGCAAACCGGTGCAGGTCGACGCGCACGAGATCGTGCTGCGCGATCGCATGGCCGTCGCCCCCGACGGCAGCACCATCGGGCTCGATACGCTGGCGCTGTTCGCCACGCATCAGGAGAACCAGCATCAGATCATGGCGACCGCGTCGCACATGAGCTACGACTCGCCGCCGCCGTTCGCGTGCCAGGTGGCCGACGTCGAAGTCGACATCGAGACCGGCGAGGTGCGCGTGCTGAAGCTGGTGCAGGCGGTCGACTGCGGCGTGGCGATCAACCCGGCCACCGCCAGCGGGCAGATCGAGGGCGGGAATATTCAGGCGCTGGGCTACGCGCTGTCCGAGGAGATGGTCTACGACGCGGACGGCAAACTGCTGAACCCGCGCCTCGGCCCGTATCGCATCTACGCGGCGGACGAAATTCCCGAGGTCGAGGCGATCCTGGTGCAGACGTACGAGCCGACCGGGCCGTACGGCGCCAAGGCCGTGGCAGAAATTCCGATGGACGGCGTGGCGCCGGCGGTGGTCAACGCCGTCTACGACGCGACCGGCGTGCGCTTTCATCAGATCCCGCTGACGCCCGAGCGCGTCTGGCGCGGGCTGAATTCGTAACTATGGCAATCAACGGCATCATCGACCTTCGCTCCGACACGCTCACGGTTCCCACGCCGGCGATGCGCGAGGCGATGGCGGCGGCGGACGTGGGCGACGACGTGTTCGGGGAAGATCCGACCGTCAACAAGCTGCAGGAGATGGCGGCCGACATGCTCGGGCAGGAGGCTGGTCTGCTGGTGAGCACCGGGACGATGGGCAACCTCGTGTCGATCCTGGCGCACTGCGGGCGCGGCGATGAGTTGATCTGCGGCGATCAGTCGCACATCTTCTTTTACGAACAGGGCGGCATGGCGGCGCTGGCGAGCGTGCAGCCGCGCACGCTGCCGAACCAGCCCGACGGCACGCTGCGGCTCGACGACATCGCGGCCGCGATTCGCTCGGACGATCAGCATTTCCCGATCACGCGCATGGTGGCGCTGGAGAACACGCACAACCGCATGGGCGGCGCGGTGCTGACGCCGGAGTACGTCCGGTCGGTGGCCGACCTTGCGCATGCGCGCGGGCTGAAGTTGCACATCGACGGCGCGCGCGTGTTCAACGCGGCGGCGGCGCTGGGCGTGCCGGTGCGTGAACTCACGCAGCACGCCGACAGCGTGACGTTTTGTCTGAGCAAGGGGCTGAGCGCGCCGGTCGGCTCGGTGCTGGTCGGATCGAAGGAATTCATGCGCAAGGCGCATCGCGCGCGCAAGGTGCTCGGCGGCGGCATGCGGCAGGCCGGCGTGATCGCTGCGGCCGGCGTCGTCGCGCTCGAGCAGATGACCGCGCGCATGGCCGACGATCATGTGAATGCGCGCGCGTTCGCCGCGGCGCTGGCACAGGCGCCGGGGCTGGTGGTCGATGGCGAGAAGGTGCGCTCGAACATGGTGTATTTCGATCTGGCGCCCGAGGCGCCGCTGGATGCCGCCGAGCTGTGCCGGCGCACGGCGCGCGAGGGCGTGCGCATCATGATGAGCGGGCCGCGCCGCATTCGTGCGGTGATGCATGCGTGGGTGAGCGCCGACGAAGCGCGCACCGCGGCGCAGGTGATCGTCGCGGCGATGGCGCACGGCGCAGGAAATTCGGCGGGCGCGGTGACCGCGTATTGATGAAGACGCTTCTCGCCATCCTCGCGCATCCCGATGACGAATCGTTCGGCATCGGCGGCACGCTGGCGAAGTATGCGGCGCACGGCGTCGCTGTGCACTACCTGTGCGGCACGCGCGGCGAATCGGGCACCGTCGATGCGGACAAACTGCGCGGCTTCGCCGACGTGGCGGCGCTGCGCACGGCCGAGCTGGAATGTGCGGCGCGCGAGCTCGGCCTGGCGGGTGTGCATTTCCTCGGGTATCGCGATTCGGGGATGGCCGGCAGCGCCGACAACGACGTGCCCGGCTCGCTGCACGGCGCGCCGCTCGACGAGGTGGCCGACTGCATCGCCGCGCACGTCGAGGCGCTGAAGCCCGATGTCATCGTCACGCACGACCAGTTCGGCGGCTACGGGCATCCCGATCACATCAAGCTGCACGAAGCGACGCTGCGCATGTACGCGCGCAGGTACGGCGTGGCGATCGACGTGTCGCGCTGGAACGGCGACGCGCGGCCGCCGCAGCTGCGCGTGAGCGGCGCGGGCGCGGTGCCTGCGTTGTATTTCACCGTGTTCCCGAAGGGCATGCTGCGCTTCGGCGTGAAGCTGCTGCCGTTGTTCCGGCAGAACCCGCGCCGCTTCGGCCGCAACGGCGACATCGACCTGGTGAAGATCGCGTCGTGGGACGTGCCGACGACGACGCTCGTCGACACGCGCGAATTCGTCGCGCACAAGGAGCGCGCCTCGGCGTGCCACGCCAGCCAGCAGGCGCCGGCGCAGTCGTCGCCGATCGTGCGCTGGATTTTTCGGCGCGGCTCCGGCCGCGAACATTTCTCGCGCATTTATCCGCCGCCGAGCGCGGAAGAGGCGCGCCGCGCGCGCGTCGGGGAGCTGGGCTGATGGGGAACGATTCCAAACCGTCCATCGCGTTTTTCGACATGGACAAGACCGTGCTGTCGCGCAGCAGCACCACGCTGTGGCTGAAATACATGTGGCGCAACCGCATGCTGACGGTGCGCGAAGCGTCCATGGCGATCTGCGTCAGCGTGGCGTACGGGCTGCGGCTGATGGATTTCCCGCGCGTGGTGGCGTGGCTGAGCTATGCCTTTCGCGACGGTGACGTGCATGCCACGCGTGAGCTGGCCGATGCGTGGGTGCGCGAGGAGTTGCTCGGCTATGTGACGCAGCCGGCGGTCGAGCGCATTCGGGCGCATCAGGCGGCCGGAGAAGAAGTGTGGCTGCTGTCGGCGGCGACGCAGTTCGTGGTGCGGCCGGTGGCGGAATTCCTGGGCGTCGCGTGTCGCTTCACCGAACTCGAGGTCGTCGACGGGCGCATCACTGGCTACGTCGCCGGCGAAGCCTGCTACGGCGCGGGCAAAGTGACGTGGGCCGAGCGCATCGCGAAGGAACGCGGCGCCGTGCTGGCCGACTGCGCGTTCTACACCGATTCGATTACCGATCGCCCGCTGCTCGAGCGCGTCGGCCGGCCGGTGGCGGTGAACCCGGATCGCCGACTGGAGAAGGTCGCGAAAGAGAGAGGGTGGGCGGTGGAGAGGTTCTACTGAGGCCACTTTCCCCACGCGCGAATCACTGCTACATTTCCCCGCCGTGATTCATATATCTCCCACCCGCGAGCAGATGATCGCGATGACGCCCTTGAACCCGTTCGATCGTTATCCGGACGGCCGGCCCTGGGTCCCCGACACGTGGCTCGAGCGCATGAAGCTCGTCACCACGGAAGAAGCGTGGGGCACGCTGCATCACCACGGCTATCGACGCCAGTTCGAAGGCAACTGGAAAGAGACGCATCCCGGCACGATCACCGTCGGCCGCGCGGTGACGGCGGCGTTCGTGCCGCATCGCCCCGATTTCCATCAGGCGATTCAGGACGCCGGCGTGGCGGAAGGCCGCGGCAGCTCGGGTGGCCAGAATTCATGGGTGATCAACTCGCTGCAGACGCACGACGTCATGGTCGTCGACTTGTTCGGCAAGGTGAAGGACGGCACGATGGTCGGCGACAATCTGGGCATGGCGGTGCGCACGCGCACGCGCGCCGGCGCGGTGATCGAAGGCGGCATCCGCGATTACCAGGGATTGGTTCAGCTGACCGACGTGAATTTCTACATGCGCGGCATGGACCCGACGGCGATCGCCGACGTGACGCTGCTGGGCATCAACATCCCGGTGCGCATCGCCGGCGTGACGGTGATGCCGGGCGACGTGGTGCTCGGCACGCCGACGGGCGTGCTGTTCATCCCGCCGCATCTGGTGCAGCAGGTCGTCGAGCAGAGCGAAGACATTCGCGTGCGCGACGAGTTCGGCAAGCTGCGCATCGAGCAGGGCCGCTGGAGCTCCGGCGAGATCGACTCGAAGTGGAGCGACGCGATCGAGGCCGACTTCCAGGAGTGGAAGAAGAGCCGGTAGACGAATGGCGGACGGCAGACGGCGGTCTGTCGTCCTATCTGATGTCCCCGTCGCCGCCCAGCGTGCCGCGCTCCTGACGCGAGCGCAGCTTCGCCAGGTTGGCGGCGGCGACGTCGTCCAGCGACAGGTCGAGCTCGGTGGCGACCTGCGCCAGGTACCACAGCACGTCGCCGAGCTCGGCCTGCAGCGCCGCGCGCTCAGCGTCGCCGATCACGCCGTTTTTGTCGCGGAAGATCTTCTTGATCTTGCCGGCCACTTCGCCGGCTTCGTTGGCCAGCCCGAGCGTGGGATAGACGACGGGATGACCGATGGCAGGGTAGATCGCCGTGCGCCGCGATTCGCGCTGGTAGTCGTCGAGATTCATGGGCGTGATTGTATGGGTGCATCCGAGGCACCCCGAATTCATGCCTTCTTCGCGCGCGCCGCCAGCGTCGTCGCCACCACGGCGGCGAGGATGACGCCGATGCCGAGCAGCTCGATCGCGCCGAGCCGTTCGCCTTCGAATGCCACGCCGAGCCCGAGCGCCACGAGCGGATTCATGTAGGCGTAGCTGATGGCCAG
>JBIIIA010000384.1:0-3599 GCA_044235195.1 Thermoflexales bacterium | reverse complement strand
CAGCAACGGCATTTCGACGCCGTTGTTCAGCGTCACTTTGGGAACTATGGCATTCATCAGGGCATTGTATATACTGCCGCTTTCACAGGACGTATCCCCTATGAATCACTCCATCCCCAGCCAGCAGACGCCCACCGCCACGAACCAGTCCAACAGCGCCGCGCCCGTGCGCCGCAATTACAGCACTCCCACGCTCAAGCTGCAGGGGTCGATCAGCCACCTCACCCAAGGCATGCTGCGCGGGCCGCGTGTGGGGTCGACGAACTACTAGTAGTCAAGGAACCTTGCCATGCAGCTTTCTACGCCGACCAAAACCACGTCTGTTTCCGCTTCCGCACCCGTCACCGCTGCGCCCGTGCGCCGCGAGTACCGCCCCCCCACGCTCAAGCTGCAGGGGTCGATCAGTCACCTCACCCAGGGCGTGCTGCGCGGGCCGCGCGTAGCTATCTACTAGATGTTCACGTATGCACTGTACTGCGCCGCAGTGCACTGCAGCGTGATGCTCCGCGACCTGCGCCCGCTGCCTGCCGCGGCGTGGGCCGCTCACTCCGACCGGCTCATCCTGCACGTCGACGACGGCGATGAGCCGGTCGGCCTTGCCTGGGAACGTTATCCGCACTGCGCGCCGCTGCTGCCGCTCGTCGTGCAGCGCGCCCGCATCGCGGAGCGCGTGCTCTTCCGGCTCGAGTATGAACATGCCGGCTGTCGATTCCTGGTCGACGCGGCCAGCGGACGCGTGGACGCCTACGGGCGCGACGCCGATCCTGCCCTCTTGCAGCGCCTGCTGACCGGTCCGGTCGCGGGTTTTCTGATGCGCCTGCGCGGCCGCCTGGCGCTGCACGCCTCGGTCTGCGCGATCGACGGCACCGCCGTGGCGTTCGTCGCCGACGCCGGCCTCGGCAAGACGACGACGGCCGCCGAATGCGCACGGCGCGGCTGGCGCACCGTCGCCGACGATGTTCTCCTACTGACGCAGCACGAGTCTCGCTGGTTGGCGCACCCCGGGCCTCGCAGTCGCCACATGTGGCCCGAGACGCTGCTGGCATTCGACGAGGACGCCCGGCATCCGATCGTGCATCCCGGCACCGAGAAAAAATACGTCGACCACGGCCGCTTCGGCTCCGACTCCTTCATCGACGCGCCACAGCCGCTGCGTGCGCTGATCTTCCTCGAAGAGTTCGACGCCGACGCCGACGCGGTTCGCCTCGAACCGCTGACGCCGATCGACGCGCTCGGCCGCGTGCTGCGCAACCGCTACGGCCTCATCGACACGCCGCCGGAGATGCGCGCAGCGGAAGTGACGCTTTCCCAGCGCCTGATCGCCGACGTGCACTGCGCGCGCGCGATACGCCCGCCGCGCAGCGACGCCTTTCGCCTGCTCGTCGACGCCGTCGAGCACACGATTCGCCCATGAGCCGCTCCCCGAAAGTGACCGTGGCGACGGTGACGCACAACGGTGCCCAGCATCTCGCCGAGACGATCGCCAGCGTGCGCGCGCAGACGTTCGATGACTTCGAGTACATCGTCGTCGACAACGCCTCGCACGATGCCAGCGCCGAAATCCTTGCCGCCGCCGCGCGCGAAGATCATCGACTGCGCGTAATCCGCGTCGGCGAAAATCTCGGCCCGGCCGCAGGGCTGAACGTCGCGCTCCGCGAAGCGCGCGGCTCGCTCTTCGCCAATCTCGACCACGACGATCGCGCCCACCCGGATCGACTGCGCCTGCAGTGTGCGGCGCTCGACGCCGATCCTGCGCTCGGCGTATGCGGCGGCTGGGAACGACGCATCGACGACGCAGGGCGCGTCCTCGGCCACCTCGAATATGCAGTACAGCACGAGGCGATTCACTGGCGGCTCAGCACACAATGCGAAATTCGCCACTCCGCCGCCACCATGCGCACCGATCTGCTCCGCCGCGTCGGCGGCTACACCGGCCGGAACTGGACCGCATGCGACTTCGATCTTTTCCTGCGGCTGCGCGCACACACCCGCTTCGCCAACCAGCCGACGACGCTGGTGGACTATCGCGTGCACGCGACGCAGGCTTCGCAGCAGCGACGGCAACAGCAGCGCTTCACCGTCGTGCTTCTTCTGGCTGCGCACCTGCGCAGCCAGCTCGCCGTGCCTCCCACCCTCGAAGAACTGCACGACTTCCTGGCGATGCGCAGCGGCATGCTGACCATCGAAGCACCACGTGTGCAGCGCACCGCCGACTTCGCCGAGCGGCTGACGGACGGTTACATCGATACATTCGAGCCGACCGACGAAGTGCGCCGGCTGGCGCACGCCGACTCCGCCCGCCTGCTGGCCGACCTGGCGATCGGGCATCGCCGCATCCATCACGATCTGGCACGCCGCCTGTTCCGACGAGCGCTGGACATCGACCCGCAGTGGACGCGTTCGCGCACCGTCGATCGAATCCGGCGCGCCGACTGACTCACCGCGCTCACCGATCATGCACACTCACCTCGACGCCGATCGCTCCGGCGGCTGCTGGCCGAACCAGCGGCAGATGCAATTGCTGCACGCCGCCCTCGACGACGAAGACACTGCATGGCACGCGTGGCGTGAATGGCATTCCGCAGGGGGCATGCAACTGCTGCCGTTCGATCCTTCGATCGTCCGCCTGCTGCCGCTCGTTTATCTGAATCTTGCTCGTTACGGTGCGATCGATCCTTCGATCGCAGCATTGGAAGACACGGTTCAAGAGGCGCGCGCCCACACACTGTTCGTGTTTTCCAAATGCGCCGGCGTCCTGCAAAAATTCGCGCACAGCGGCCTCGACCCGCTCGTCTTGAAAGGCGCTCCACTGAGCATCGCCTATTACCGCGACATCGGCGCGCGCCCGATGTCCGACATGGACGTGTGCATCGCACGCGAGCACGTGCCGGCAGCCCTGCGAATTCTGCACGATCACGGATTCCGGCCGCGCATTCCGCTTCCGAAACTGCTGACGCCGGCATTCTTCGCCGTGCACCACGCGTGGCCGTTTTCAGCGACGTCGCAAGGCGCACCATGCGAGCTCGACCTGCACTGGCGCGTTCTCGCCGACTACGATGATCCACAGGTCGACGCCGACTTGCGTCACACCGCCCGGGCGCTTCCCATGCTCGGCGTCACGGTGCGATCGCTCGACGCCACCGGCATTTTCTTCCACGTGTGTGCACACGGCGTCGCATGGGCGCCGCTTCCTCCGTTGCGCTGGGTCGCCGATGCCGTGCACATTCTGCGCAGCGCCGACGCGGTCGACTGGGAACGTTTGGAACAGCTCACGACGCGCGCCGGCGCCGCGCTCGCTGTGGCGGATGCACTCGCATGGCTGCGTCGTCATTTCGATGCGCCGATCCCCGACGACGTCGTCGAGCGCATCGCACGCCTTCCCGTCTCCACAGCGCGCCGCCGACTGCATCGTGCCAACACCGAGCGTTCGCACGTGTTCGGACGGCTGCCGTTTCACCTCGCTCGGCGCGCCGCGTTGTTCCCCGGCTTGCCGCTCATCGAATACCTGCGCATCCATTACGGCGCTGCGTCCGATCGCGAAGCGCTGCGACTTCTACTGCACAAGGCGCTGGACCGATCGACGACGATGATGCACAGAT
>JBIIIA010000383.1:0-3601 GCA_044235195.1 Thermoflexales bacterium | reverse complement strand
CTTCGGCTCTGATCGAGCAGCGCTCTTGCTGGCGACGCGAAATTTCGGCGAAGAGGGGGAGCGTGGCGGGAATTTCCCCCTCTTCGCCGAGATTTCGCGTGCTTACCAGTAATTTGCTCGATAGAAACGTAAGCGAAATTGAGGGGGAGAGGGGGTCAGGGGGTGAGGCGTAGGCGGCAATCGAAACTCGCCCCAACGGTGGATGCACCTGACGGCGGGGCGGCGCGGGGCGGCGTGGGGCGGCGCGGGGCGGCGTGGGGCGGCGTGGGGGCGACGTAGGGGCGACCCACCGGGTCGCCCCTACCTGTTATATTCGCGCGCGTGAAAATACGCGTGACCCAATTGGTGGCGCTGGTGGTGGCGTTGGCGGCGCTGCAGACGGTGTGGGCGCGGCCGACGGCCGAGCTGGTCAACCCGGGTTTCGAGGGGGGGCTGGTGATGCCGGCCGACGAATGCATTCTGTGGAATGGGGAGACGCAAGGATATTCCGGAGCAGGGCCGCTGGGATGGACGCCGTATTTTCGCTGCAAGCGGGAGACGGACGGTGAGGGCATCAACGACGGGCCGGAATATACGACTATGACGGCAGCGGTGCGCGCGTATCGAGTGCGCAGCGGCGATGCGGCGTTGAAGTATTTCACCTTCGCACGCGTGCAGGAATCCGCCGGCGTGTATCAGCGAGTCACGGTGCCGGACGGCCAGTGGCTGCGCTTCAGCGCGTGGGTACAGTTGTGGACTTCACAGTGCCTGAACGACAAATTGCCGGATCAGACGCCGCCATCGTCGTTCATGGAACCGGGCAATCTCGAGGCGCGCGTATGCGTCGACACCGACGGCGGTGCGCTCGACTGGGATGCCGGGACCGTGTGCAGCCACTGGGTGCGCGAGCCGGCGTGGGACAAATACGTGCAGCTCGGCGTGAATGCGCAGGCGCAGGCAGACGAAGTGCTGGTGGCGATCAACACGCGCAATCAGTGGCGCGTAAGATTCAATGATACGTACGTCGATGACGCTGAGCTGATCCTGCTTGACCCGCTGCCGATCGTTGCAGTGAAGTCGAAGGTGTACGTGCCGTTCGCCGTCCATAATAAATTGGTGATTGATTCCGAATGGCCGCGCGGGCCGGACGAATGGTGTGGCCGTGTGACGCCGACGCCAGCTCCGACGCCGGAGAGCACGCCGATCTCAGTCGGCACACCTACTCCGAACCCGTAACAATGCAAACCCGTCTTCTGAAGACGGGGAAAAACCCAACATAACCAATGAACACCGAAGATCCTACGACCCCCTCGGCCAGCACGGAGCTGCTGGCCCGCGACAAAGCCGCGGTGAGCACCGCCGTCGGCCGCTACAACGAGATCGTGTTCGCGCGCGGCGAGGGGTCGATCGTGTACGACGCCGACGGACGGCGCTACATCGACCTGGCGGCGGGCATCGCCACCAACGCCGTCGGCCACTGCCACCCGCGCGTGGTCGATGCCATCATCGATCAGGCGAAGACGCTGCTGCACGCCGGCACGCCCGTCGGCTACAGCGCGCCGTACGTCGAGATGCTGGAGGCGCTCAAGTCGACGCTGCCGGCGCCGCTGAGCAACGGCAAGGGCATGCTGCTGAACAGCGGCGGCGAAGCCGTCGAGGCGGCGCTGAAGATGGCGCGCACGATGACCAAGCGCCCGATGGTGATGGCGTTCACCGGCAGCTTCCACGGCCGGCCGATGGGCGCGCTGGGCGCCACGGCCAGCAGCAGCCACTATCGCAAGGGCCTCAACGCGCTGCTGACCGGCTTCACGCACGTGCCGTATCCGGACTGTGGCACGTGCGTGTTCGGCCACGGCCCGCGCGCGCCGGAGAACTGCTGCGGCGTGTGGAAGAACATGATGCAGCTGACGCTGGACAAGATCGTGCATCCGGACGAGCTGGCGGCCATCATCGTCGAGCCGATCTCGGGTGAGGGCGGCTACGTGATCCCGCCGCCGGATTTCCTGAAGACGCTGCGCGAATTCTGCGACAAGACCGGCGCGCTGCTGATCGCCGACGAAGTGCAGACCGGCCTCGGCCGCACCGGCAACTGGTGGGGCTTCGAGGGCAGCGGCGTGGTGCCGGACATCATTGCGTTCGGCAAGGCAGTGGGCGGCGGGCTGCCGCTGGGCGGCATCATCGCCACCAAGCCGCTGGCCGAGCGCTGGCCGTCCGGCTCGCACGGCTCGACGTTCGGCGGCAACCCGGTGGCGTGCCGCGCCGGCGTCGAGACGATTCGCGTGATCCGCGACGAGAACCTGTTGGCGAACGCCACGGCGATGGGCGCGCACATCGTGGCGCGGCTGGAGGCGGAGCGCGCGTCGCTGCCGATCCTCGGCGCGGTGCGCGGCAAGGGCCTGATGGTGGCGGCCGACCTCGTGGCGAACGGCAAGCCGCTCGACGCCAAGTCCTTCAAGAAAGTGCTGGCCGACATCGCCGCCAACGGCGTGATCCTGACCAAATGCGGCGCCGCGTCGCTGCGCTTCGCGCCGGCGCTCAACATCACGCGCGAGCAGCTCGACGAGGCGCTCGAGCAGGTGTTCGACGTGCTGGCGGAGCAGTAGGAAGAGAGTGATAGTGGATGAAGAAAGTAATAGTAGATAGTGAATAGCCACTATTACTATCTACTATCACCATCTACTATCACTATCCACTCAAGAAAACACCACCACCCGATTCCCATACACCAGCGTCTTGCGTTCAACGTGGCGGCGCACGGCGCGGGCGAGGGTGATCTTCTCGACGTCGCCGCCTTTGCGGGTGAGCTCGTCGATCGAATCGAGGTGCGAGACGCGCACGACGTCCTGTTCGATGATCGGCCCCTCGTCGAGGTCGGCGGTGACGTAGTGCGCGGTGGCGCCGATGAGCTTGACGCCGCGCTCGTAGGCGCGGTGGTACGGGCGCGCGCCGATGAAGGCCGGCAGGAACGCGTGATGAATGTTGATCACGCGCTCCGGCAGGGCGCGGATGAACGTCTCGCCGAGGATGATCATGTAGCGCGCCAGCACGACCACGTCGATCTCGTGCTTGCGGATGAAGTCGACCTGCGCCTGCTCGACCTCGGCGCGGTTGTCCTTGCCGACGGCGAAGTATTCGAAGGGGATGCCATGCGCGCGGGCGACCGGCTCGAGGTCCGTGTGATTGCCGGCGATGAACGGCACATCGACCGGGAGTTCGCCGGACTGCACGCGGGCGAGCAGATCGTGCAGGCAGTGGCTGGTCTTCGAGACGAAGATCGCCATGCGCAGCCGCTCGTCCGAGAAGTGCACACGGAAGTCCATGCCGAAGCGATCGCCGATGAGCACCTTAAAAAAATCGGCGATGCGTTCGCTCGGGATGGCGAAGCCGTCGAGCGTCCACTGCACGCGCATGAAGAACTCGCCGACGTGCGTGTCGACGTGCTGTTCGAGCGAAAGAATGTTGCCGCCGTTCTGCGCGATGAACTCGGTGATGGCAGCGACGATGCCGCGCTGGTCGCGGCAGTGAACGAGCAGGATGGCGGAGCGCGAAGAAGCGGATGCGGGGCTCATGACGGTCGATTGGCGGCCTTATGCGCCATATAGCGTTTGGCAATTTCCACGGC
>JBIIIA010000382.1:0-3608 GCA_044235195.1 Thermoflexales bacterium | reverse complement strand
GACTCTTACTCTTTGTTTTCTTCTTCCCGGCCGGAACGAGTGCGACGTCGAGGACCTGTTCGACGCGATCGACGAGGACGATGTGCAGGGCGCGGCGCACCTCGCGCGGGAGGTCGTCGAGGTCCGGTTCGTTGCGGCGCGGCAGCAGGATGGTCTTCAGGCCGGCGCGATGGGCGGCGAGGAGCTTTTCCTTGATGCCGCCGACGGGCAGCACCGAGCCGCGCAGGGTGATTTCGCCGGTCATGGCGACGTCGGCGCGCACGCGGCGCCCGGTGAGCAGCGAGGTGATGGCGGTGACGAGCGTGACGCCGGCGCTGGGGCCGTCTTTGGGCTGCGCGCCGGCGGGCACGTGCACGTGGATGTCGCTCTTTTCGAAGACGTCGGCGGCGATGCCGAGCGCATCGCTGCGGCTGCGCACGTACGAGAGCGCCGCCTGCGCGCTTTCGCGCATGACGTCGCCGAGCTGGCCGGTGATCTGGAAGCCGCGCGCGCCAGGCATGCGCGTGGCCTCGACGAACAGGATGTCGCCGCCGACGGGCGTCCAGCTCATGCCGGTGGCGACGCCCGGCAGCTCGGTGCGTTCGGCGACTTCGCTCTGGAAGCGCGGCTTGCCACGCAGTTCGCCGATCGTCGCCGCTTCCACGCGGTGCGGGAATGTGATCTTGCCCTCTGCGGCGCGGGTGACCAGCTTGCGGCAGATGCCACCGATTTCGCGCTCGAGGCTGCGCACGCCGGCCTCGCGCGTGTAGTCGCGCATCAGCTTCAGGATGGCCTCGTCCGCGAAGACGACTTCATCGGTGCGCAGGCCGTTTTCCTTGCGCTGGCGAGGCACGAGGTAGCCTTTGCCGATGGCGAGCTTCTCCTGCTCGGTGTAGCCGCTGAGCTGCAGAATTTCCATGCGGTCGCGCAGCGGGCCGGGGATGGTGTCGAGCGAATTCGCCGTGCAGATGAACATCGCCTGCGACAGATCGAACGGCACGTCCAGATAGTGATCGCGGAACGAGCGGTTCTGCTCCGGGTCGAGCACCTCGAGCAGCGCCGACGACGGATCGCCGCGGTAATCGGCGCCGAGCTTGTCGATCTCGTCGAGCATGAAGACCGGATTGCAGCTCTCGGCGCGGCGCATGCTCTGGATGACACGGCCGGGCATGGCGCCGACGTACGTGCGGCGGAACCCGCGGATCTCGGCTTCGTCGCGCACGCCGCCCACGGCCATGCGGATGAACTTGCGGCCCATCGCCCGCGCGATGCTGGCGCCGAGCGAAGTCTTGCCGACGCCGGGCGGGCCGACGAAGCACAGAATCACGCCCTCGCGCTCCGGGCGGATCAGATCGGTCGCGGCCGCAGCCGCAGCCGCTTTCGCCTTGCCCTTCTTCTTCGGCGCTGCGGCTGCGGCGCGCTCCTGCACGCGGCGTTCGGCGGCCAGGTCCATGCGCCGGCGGCGCACCGCGAGAAACTCGAGGATGCGCTCCTTGATGTCGTCCAGGCCGAAGTGATCCTCGTCGAGCACCTTGCGCGCGTGCTTGATGTCGAGGTCGTCGGGCGTGGTCTTGCCCCACGGCAGCGACGTCATCCAGTCGAGGTACGTGCGGATGACGCCGTACTCGGCAGCCTGTGTGGGCAGCCGGGCGAGGCGTTCGACTTCGCGTTCGGCCTCGCGGCGCGCCTCGTCGTTCATGGCCGACTCGGCGATCTTCTCGCGGAAGTTGTGGATCTCGTGCTGCTCGTCCGCTTCGCCCAATTCTTTCTGGATGGCCTTGATCTGCTCGCGCAGGAAGAACTCGCGCTGCATCTTCTCCATCTCGCTGCGCGCCTGCGACTGAATCTTCTGCCCGAGCTGCAGCACTTCGAGCTCCTTGTTCATGAGCTGCAGCAGCGCGAGCATCTTGTTCGGCAGACCTTCCATCTCGAGCAGGCGCTGCGCCTCGTCCATCTCCATGCGCAGGTAGGTGGCGGCGGCGTACGTGAGCTGGCGCGGGTCGTCGACGTTCTGGATCATCTGCCCGATCTCTTCGGGCATGTCCGGGCGCATCTCGCTGATGCGGGCGAATGTCTCTTTGATGTTGCGGCGCAGCGCCTCGATTTCGAGCGTCATCTCCCACGGCTCGGGCGCCGGTTCGATGCGGGCGGTGATGTACGGATCGGCCGAGATGATCTCGACGATGCGGAAGCGCTCGGCGCCCTGCACGATCATGTTGAGCACGCCGTCGGGGCCTTTGAAATGGCGCACGATGGAGCCCACGGTGCCGTAGCGAAAAATGTCGTCCGGGCCGGGTTCTTCCTTGTCCGTCGAGCGCGCGGCGATCAGGCCGATCTGCGTGCGCTGCACGAGCGCGTCGTCGACGAGCTTGAGCGAGCGCGGCTGCGCGACGCGCAGCGGCAGTGCGGACATCGGGTATACGAGCATGCCGCGCGTCGGGAGGATGGTGATCACCGGCGGGGCGTCGGGGTGGGGCGTCGGGTCGCCGTCGCCGGCCTGCGTGGTGCGCTGGGCTTCGGCTTCGGCGGCGGCATCCATCATGCCGGCGAGCGTGCTGAACAGGTCGTCGTGATTGTCTTGCATGGGTAAGGCGCGGCGGCGGAGCGCTTCGCGCTGTGCGCACGCGCCTCGCCGCGGAGGCCGGCTAAGAGCGTCAAGTGTACTGGTTTTCGCCTGTGGTTCAGGCGCGGGGCGCCACGAAATCGGAGAGGTGAATCACACGAATCGACGAGTTCGCCATTCCATTGACGAGTCGGCGATCTGCAGTGACTAACGGAACGCCATGTCGCTCTGCTACCGCCAGATAGAAAGCGTCGTACACGCTGCAGCGGTATCGATATGCAATTTCCGCGGCTGGCATAAGAACCTCACGAGCCGCAATGATGCGTAGATCGAGATCCGCTAGCAGACCGATGTCCTGCCGGAAGCCCGAATATTCGGAGCGCATCTCATGCTTGCGAAGTGCAGCAGCAACTTCGTAATACACCGCGTCTGGGGCGTATATGCGGCGAACACGATCATCGAATGCATCGAAAAGCATCAGCGCGTGATCGACGAGATCACCTTTCACGAACAGCTCTACGAGAACCGATGCGTCGATGACAAAATCGGACATATGCTATGCCGGATCTTTCTCTCGTTCCCTCTCGTCACGAACCAATCGCACCAAATCGGCTCCGGATGTCGTGCAGCGTGGACGCTTGGCGAGATTGCGGCGAATCTCGGTCATTGCTTTCACGTGTCGTTTGCGAGCAGTTTCACGTTCTGCCGCCTCCTGCATGAATTCAATGATGAGGCTGCTCAGCGTGACGCCGCGTGACGCTGCGATCGCTTGTGCCTGTCGATAGAGTTCATCGGGAACGTTTCGCACGTGCAGTACCGCCATGCGGCGAAATTATAGCGTAGAGCGTGTAGCTGATCGCTACACGTGTGCATTCGCCAAAAGCGGTGAATGCACCTTCGCTACACCCCCTACGCCCGCAGCGCCCAGGCGCGGCCGCTCAGCGACGCCAGGCCGGCTTCGGCGAACAGCGCCGCGCCGAGGCTGTCGGCGCGCGTCGGGTAGACGCGGTCGATCCAGCTGGCGCGGCCGCCGTCGATGTACACCTCGATCACCGAGCGGTCGAGC
>JBIIIA010000381.1:0-3618 GCA_044235195.1 Thermoflexales bacterium | reverse complement strand
TACGAGAAGCAGCGCCCCGACCCGCAGACGGGCGCGTATTCGATCGCGCACACCAGCTTCACGTACTTGTTCGACGCCGAAGGGAAATGGCGGATGATCTATCCGTTTCAATCGCCGGCCGCGGCGATCGCCACGGACATCCGGGCGATGCAATAGCGCTCACGGCAGCAGCCTGCGCACTTCGGCGATCAGCTCATCGACGGGCGCGGCTTTCGGCACGTATACGCGCAGCCGTCCGTGCTCGTCGAGCAGATAGACGAACGGTGCGTGCGCCAGCAGCACGCCGTCGACCTCGTTCATATGCACGCCCATGCGCAGCGTGAGCGTTTTCAGATTCGACGCCGAAGCGATCCAGCCGCGCACGGCGACGGCGTCGGCCGCCCCGAGATATTCAGACAACACCGGTCGATCGATTCGCTCGTCGACGCCGACGAACACGAAGGCCACCTCGGACGCGCGCTCACCGAGCGCTGCGGCCACCGCCGCGTACGCCGGCAGCGGCCGCACACACGCGCTCTCCTCCACGCAGCGCACGTTGCTGAACGTCAGCAGCACGACCTTCCCGCGCAGCCCGCGCAGATGAACTGCGTCGCCATGTACGTCGGTGAAATCAACATCCGGCAGATCCACCGGCGCCGCGGTGCGAATCGGTCGCGTCAACGGCGAGCGCGTCACAGCCGACGCAGGCGCGATGCGCAGCGCAGTCAGCAGCAGCAACTGCAACAGCACGAACGTCCAGAACACGCGCAGGCGATTCACGTCGTGAGTGTACTGCGGGTGTATGGGGATACCATTCGGGGGGAGCATCCGCCGTTTGGGGCGAAATTTCGGCGTCGCCTACGCCTCACCCCCTTTCCCCCCTCTTCGCCGAAATTTCGCGCGCCTGCTCGAGCGTCGATCCGCGACGAGCTGCGCGAAATTGAGGGGGAGAGGGGGTCAGGGGGTGAGGCGTGAGCAAGCCGCCCCGAACGGCGGATGCACCCTATGCGGATACCATTGCGGCGCAGGAAATTTCATGCCATCGCTTCTCTCGCATCTCACCCGCCCTTCCGCCGCCGTGCGCACGATGCTCAAGTGGATCGCCCTCGGCGCCGCCGTCGGAGTCGCCGCCGGCATGGCATCGACGATCTTTCTGTTCAGCCTGGAATGGGCCACGCGCTTTCGTGAAGCGAATCCGATGATCGTGTTCGCCCTGCCGCTCGCCGGCGCGCTGCTCGGCTTCGTCTACGACCGGTTCGCCGGCGACGCCGCGCAGGGCAACCATCTCGTCATCGAGGAGATCCACAGCAATCAGTCGCGCATCCCGCTGCGCATGGCGCCGATGATCCTGCTCGGCACGGTGGCGACGCACCTGTTCGGCGGCTCGGCCGGGCGCGAAGGCACCGCGCTGCAGATGGGCGCGTCGCTCGCCGATGCGCTGCGCCGCGCACTGCGGCTCGATCGTCACGACCGGCGGCTGATGCTGATGGCCGGCATCAGCGGCGGCTTCGGCTCGGTCTTCGGCACACCGGCCGCCGGCTTCGTCTTCGGCATGGAGGTGCAGGCGCTCGGCCGCATCCGGTACGAAGGGCTCGTGCCCTGCCTCGTCGCCGCGTGCGTCGGCGACCTCGTCGCGCGCGCGCTCGGCGTGCCGCACACGCATTACCCGGCCCTGCCCGTCACCGGCATCGATGCGCTGCTGCTGGCGAAGGTGGCGGCGGCCGGCCTCGCCTGCGGGCTGGCGGCGTTCGCCTTCATCGAGCTCACGCATGCGGTAAAACGCTGGAGCGGCCGCATCCCACAGCCGTGGCTGCGCCCGGCCGTCGGCGGCGTAGTCGTGCTGGCGCTCACCGGCGCGCTCGGCACGCACGACTTCCTCGGCCTGAGCCTGCCGCTGGCCACGCGCAGCGTGCACGGTGAAGACGTCGTCCTATGGGCGTTCGCGGCGAAGCTGGTCTTCACCGTGATTACGCTCGGCAGCGGCTTCCTCGGCGGCGAGGTCACGCCGCTGTTCGTCATCGGCGCGGCGCTCGGCCACGCGCTCGGGCGGCTGCTCGGCGTCGACCCGGCCTTCATGGCGATGCTGGGCTTCGTAGCGGTGTTCGCCGGGGCCAGCAACACGCCGCTCGCGTGTGTGCTGATGGGCGTCGAACTCTTCGGCGGCGGCGCGCTGGTCTATTCATTGACCATCTGCGCCGTCGCCTATCTCGCCTCCGGCCACCGCAGCATCTACCGCACGCAGCGCCTCGACACGCCGAAGTCGCCCGCTCCGACGGGTTCTTCCGTCGACGCCGCCAGCAGCGCCGCCACGATCATGAACGCGTACATCAAGTCGACCAAAAAGAACGAGTGATCGACCATGCCATGCGCCAGCACTTCGGCCAGCAGCCCGACGCAGCCGAGCGCGAAGGGACGCAGGCCCGGCTGCCGCAGCGCGCGCCGTGCGCGCCATGCGAAGCCGCCGATCAGCGCCGCGCCGGCTGCGCCGCCGACGACGCCCAGCCGCGTGAGCCAGTCCAGCGCAAAGTTGTGCGGATGCGACAAGTTCGGCTCCTGCCACGCCGCCGGCAAAATGTAGAAGCTGCGATACGCGTAAAGAAAATTGTCCGGGCCGACGCCCAGCCACGGATGCTCGACGAACATGCGCCATGCGCTCTGCCACAGGTTCAGGCGAAAGAAGCCGGTGCCGCGCGTCAGGTCGAACGCCGTCGCCAGCCGCGTGCCCTCGACGAGCGGCGCAGCAATGCCGCTCACCAGCGTCGCCAGGCCGAGCGCAGCGACGGCGGCGACGGCGATCCCGGCTGCGCGCCAGCGTCCGCCTGCCGCGATCATCATCGCCACGGCCGCCGTCGGCAGCCCCAGCAGCAGCGCGCCGCGCGACTGCGTCAACGCCAGCGCCGCCAGCAGCACGACGCAGACGACGGCCAGCAACGCACGCTGCCAGCGCTTCACGGCCGCGAAGGCCAGCGCCGCCGCCGCGAACGGCAGCGCGCGCGCCAGATACAGCGCGTCGTTGTTCGCCGATCCGTAGATGCTCTTGATGCGCGGCAGCCCGAATTCGGCCACGAAGCGATCCCCTCGCACATAGTTCAGTAGCCCGATCAGCGCGATCGCCGTCGCCCCGGCCACGAACGCGCCGATCACCCAGCGCCGCGTCTCGTCGTTCGCGCGCATCACGCGCAGCAGAAAATACAGCGCCGCCGGCCCGACGATCACCAGCCGCAGCTCGCGCCACGCCGGCACCGCTTCGCTCGCCTGCAGCGTGGAGAGCATCGCCGCGGCGAGCATCACGACCACACCGACATCGATCGCGTTCGCGCGCAGCGTCGGTCGCCGTCGTTCACGCAATGCACGCAGCAGCCACGACGCCGCGCTCAACGCCACGAGAATCTCCACCATCGGAAACGATCGCTCGAAGATGCGCTGCGGTAAAAGGAAGAACGGCACGAAAAACGCCGCCAGCACCGGGCCGAGCTCGGCGCGCAGCAGCACCAGCGCCGTCAACACGGCCAACGCCGCGATGCTCGCCACCGCCGCCGGCGACCAGAACAGCAGCGCCGACGCCGCGCCGCCGACGAGCACATGCGCCGGCAGCCCGAGCGCGCGCCACGCCGTGGCCGCGTCCGTCGCCCACGTCCA
>JBIIIA010000066.1:0-11696 GCA_044235195.1 Thermoflexales bacterium | reverse complement strand
GCGACGTCGAGCGACGCCAGCAGCTCGGCGAGCTGCGGCAGGCCGGGCTCTTCGCCGAGCACCGGCGCCGAATCTTTCTTGAAGCGGGCCACCGTCGCTGCGTCGACGGTCGGCGGCTGATCGAGGTGCAGCTCGCACAGCACGCTGCGATACACCGCGATGTGGCCGACGATCCACAGCGCGCAGTTGCTGCGGAACGGCGGCGGGCGCAGCGCGTCGGCGCGGTCGAACCCGTCGGTGAAGGTGCGGATCAACGACAAATTGCGTGCGAACGAGGGGATGAGATCGTCGGCCGAAAACATAATCGGCTTGAATTCTCCTACGCTTTTCGTTTCCGTTGCACAATCTCGCCCATGCGCCCGCTGCTTGCCTCGTTCTTCGTTCTCGCATTCATGCTGTTCCCCGCTTCCGCAGAAGCGGCCAGGAAGCGTCCGCCCACGCGCACCCCGGCGCCGACGGCGACCGTCGCACGGCCACTGCGCACGATGGTGGCGCTGGTCTTTGGTCAGTCGAATGCGGCGAACTACGGCGAAACACGTCACACCGCCGACCGGCGCGTGAGCGTGTTCTTCGACGGCCGCCTGCTCCCGGCGGCCGACCCGCTGCCTGGCGCCGACGGCAACGGCGGCTCGGTCTGGTCGCGCCTCGGCGACGACCTGCTGGCCGAGGGGCTGTACGACCGCGTCATCTTCGTGCCGGCGGCTGTCGGCGGCACCGAAATTGCTGAATGGACGCCGGAGGTCGAGAAGCATTTCACGCTCGTCGAGAAGGCGATCGAAGGGGCGCACGGCGCCGGCCTGAAATTCACGCATCTGCTCTGGCATCAGGGGGAAAGCGACGCGTATCTGAAAGTCGATCCCACCTCGTATCGACTGCGCTTCATGAGCATGCTGAAGCGCATCCGCGAGCTCGGCGTCGACGCGCCGATCTACGTCTCCGTCGCCACTCGCTGCGGGCCGTACGGCGAGAACGCCGACATTCGCTGGGTGCAGCGCGACATGGTCAACCACGAGCTGCGCATCTGGCAGGGCCCGGACACCGATGCGCTCGGCCCCGAATTCCGCCACGACGGCTGCCATTTCTCCACGCGCGGCCTGAAGGAGACGGCACGCATGTGGGTGGAGTTTTTGCAGAAGAAGTAGATGGCCGAGAGCAGATAGTGATAGTTGATAGTGATAGTTTTTGGACTATCACTATCACTATCACTATCACTATCACTATCCACTTCTTCCGCTATCTGCTCCCCACATGCACCGCCATCGTCCCCAGTGCCAGCAGTTTGAAGTACGAGTCGCGGTAGCCGGCGGCGTCGAACATGTCGCGCAGCGGGCGGGCGGGCGGGAATCGGCTGAGCGAGTTGGGCAGGTAGGCGTAGGCTTTGTAGTCGCCGGAGATGATGCCGCCGATGATCGGCACTAGTTTGTAAAAGTACAGCGTGAACAGCTGTTTGAACACCGGGGTCTGCGGGTGGGTGATTTCCATGCAGACGACGCGGCCGCCCGGCTTGGTGACGCGCTTGAGTTCGCGCAGGCACTGCGGCAGGTCGACGACGTTGCGCAGCAGGAAGGCGTTCGTCACGCCGTCGAACGTGGCGTCGGGGAAGGGCAGATGCAGCGCATCGCCCACGCCCCAGTCGTAGCGCGCGGCGTCGGCGCGGCGTGCGCCCTTGCGCGCGCCTTCGCGCAGGATGCCTTCGGAGAAATCCCACGCCGACACGCGCGCGTTCGGGTAGCGCTCGCGCACGGCGAACGCCAGGTCGCCGGTGCCGGTCGCCAGGTCGAGTACGTGCGTCGGCCCGTCGCCGAGCTGCAGGTGCTTGGCCGTCTCGCGGCGCCACGCCTGGTCGCGGCCGCCCGTCATGACGCGGTTCATCAGGTCGTAGCGGGCGGTGATGCGCGTGAACATGCGCTGCACTTGTCGGGCGCGCTCGGTGGAGGACGAGGAAGGGACGGCCATAGATCGGGATTCTACGATTGCGTCGCTGCGCGTCGGCCGAATATCTGAGTGGTTGCGTAGGGCTGCCCCCGATACAGAACCGAAATGGATTAGAATTTCCGGGTTATTCGCACTGCGCGGAGTTCTGCACCCTTTGAGCGGAGCCGCGCGATTCCACGAAGGAGAAATTCCATGGCACTCAGCAAAGGGGATAAGGCCGCGATCGTTGCGCAGCATGCCAAGAACGGCGCGGACACCGGTTCATCCGCCGTCCAGATCGCAATTCTGACGACCCGCATCAACCAGCTCAACGAGCATCTGCGCACCCACCGCGGCGACCAGAGCTCGCGCGCCGGTCTGCTCAAGCTCGTCGGCAAGCGCCGCTCGCTGCTCAAGTACATGCAGCGCAGCGAGCCGGAAGCGTATCGCCAGCTGCTGGCTAAGCTCGGCCTGCGCAAGTAATCGGTTGTCATGCACCGCCGGAAACCCGCGACGTCGCAGGGCTCCGGCGGTGTGCGACGCACTGCGGAGGGAGGGACCGTAGAGATTAGAGGTTTGCGCATCAGCATGCGTTGACGCTCGAACCTCTAACCTCTAATCCCTTCCCCGCGACAGGAGATTCATTCACATGTCCAACGGAAATTCGAACGACTTGATCGTTCCGGGAGAGAAGCCGGTCAATCACGTCTACACGGCGATGATCGGCGACAAGGAAATCACGATCGAAACCGGGCGCCTGGCGCGCCTGGCGGGCGGCGCGGTGACGGCGCGCATCGGCGACACGATGGTGCTGGGCACGGCGACGATGTCCAAGAGCGTGCGCCAGGGCATCGACTTCTTCCCGCTCAGCGTCGATTACGAGGAGCGCCTGTACGCCGCCGGCCGCATCCCGGGCTCGTACTTCCGCCGTGAAGGCCGCCCGGCCGAGGCGTCGATTTTGATCTCGCGCCTGGTGGACCGCCCGATGCGCCCGCTCTTCCCCGACGACCTGCGCAACGATGTGCAGATCATCATCACCGCGCTGTCGCACGACCAGATCAACGACATCGACATCCTCGCGGTCAACGCGGCGTCGGCGGCGCTGATCATCTCGGACGTGCCGTTCACCAACCCGGTCGGCGCGGTGCGCGTCGGTCTGATCAACGGCGAACTGGTCTACAACCCGACCATTTCGGAGATGGAATACAGCGACCTCGACCTGCGGATGGCCGGCACGCGCGATGCGATCGTGATGGTCGAGTGCGGCGCCAACGAGGTCGACGAATCGGTGATGGTCACGGCGCTGCGCGGCGGCCACGAGGCGATTCAGGAATTCATCGCGCTGCAGGAGCGCATGCGCGCGGAGATCGGCAAGCCGAAGGCGAACTATCTCAAATTCGGCCAGAACGTCGACTTCAATCGCAAGGTGCGCGAATTCGTCGGCTCGCGCGTGCAGGACACGATCGACCTGGAGCTGGCCAAGTCCGAGCAGTCGGCGGCGCTGGACGCGATCGAGGGCGAGGTCATGGCGCAGATGCAGAGCATCGGCGACGTGAACGCGGACGAGCTGCACGCGGTCGTCAAGGACATGACGAGCGAGGCGGTGCGCGCGCGCATTCTGAAGGACGGCGTGCGCCCGGACGGCCGCACGCTCAAGCAGATTCGTTCGATCTGGTGCGAGCACGGCGATCACATTTCGCCGCGTGCGCACGGCGCCGCGATCTTCACGCGCGGCGAGACGCAGATCATGAGCATCGTGACGCTGGGCACGACGGACGAGGCGCAGGAATTGGACGGGCTGCACCCGAACAAGGAAAAGCGCTACATGCACAACTACAACTTCCCGCCGTACAGCACGGGTGAGGCGAAGGTGCTGCGCGGCAGCAGCCGCCGCGAAGTCGGCCACGGTGCGCTGGCCGAGCGCGCGCTGATTCCGGTGATTCCGCCGGTGTCGGAATTCCCGTACGCGCTGCGCGTGGTGTCCGAGGCGATCAGCTCGAACGGCAGCACGTCGATGGGCTCGGTGTGCGGCAGCACGATGGCGCTCTTCGATGCCGGCGTGCCGCTCAAGGCGCCGGTCTCCGGCATCGCCATGGGCCTGATCACCGACCTCGAGAAGGGCGTGAACGGCGGCTACGCGATTCTGTCCGACATCCAGGGCCTGGAAGATCACATCGGTGACATGGACTTCAAGGTGGCCGGCACGCGCAATGGCATCACGGCGCTGCAGATGGACATCAAGATCGCCGGGCTGACGCCGCAGATCCTCGAAGAGGCGCTGGCGCAGGCGAACGACGGCCGCCTGGCGATCCTCGATCGCATGATGGAGACGATCTCGGCGCCGCAGTCGATGAAGGCGCACACGCCGCGCATCACCGTGGTGCAGATCGACGCCGAGAAGATCGGCGCGCTGATCGGCCCGGGCGGCAAGAACGTGCGCGCCATTCAGGAGCAGACCGGCGTCAAGATCGACATTCAGGAAGACGGCAAGGTCTACATCGCGTCGAGCGACGGCCCGTCGGCCGAGCGCGCCCGTGAGATGGTCATGGCGCACGGCGGCACGATCGCCCTGGGCGGCGTGTACACCGGCCCGGTGACGCGCATCACCGACTTCGGCTGCTTCGTCGAAATCATGCCGCGCATGGAGGGCATGGTGCACGTTTCGCAGCTGGCGGACTACCGCGTGCAGAACGTGACGGACGAAGTGACGATGGGCCAGGAGATCACCGTGATGGTGATCGGCAACGACGGCGGCAAGATTCGCCTCAGCCGCAAGGCTGTGCTGGCAGGCCTGTCGCTGGAAGAGGCGCAGGCGCAGGATCGCGGCGGCCGCCCGAGCGGCGGTGGCCGTGGCGGCGACCGCGGCCCGCGCCGTGACTTCGGCGACCGCGGTGGTGATCGCGGCGGCGACAGCGGCGGCGATCGGCGCCCGCTGCGCCGCAGCGGCCCGTCGCGCGACTAAGTTTCTATCATTGAAATCCTCGAATCGCACCATCACCCACCCCCGAAGGGGGGATGGTGCGATTCGAGGGATGACCAGCGACAGGCGTAGTGTTGCGCCGGCGATCGCCAAGACTCGCCCCGAACGGCGGATGCACCCTCGCCGCATGCAGTCATGCGGCGGCTCGGTCGGGCATCCGCGAACGAGCGGCGCAGTGCGCCGTGCTACTCCGGCTCGCACGTGAGCATCAGCGGAAATCCTTCCAGCCGCGCGGCGAAAATCGCTTTGTTCACCAGCTGCTCGGCTTCTCCCTGCGGCCGCACGCACACCAGGGCGATGCCGACGATGTGCGTGATCAGCGCGACCTGTTCGGCCTGCGCCAGCGTCAGCCGAAAGATCTTCTGCAGCATGTCGATGACGAACTCGAACGTCGTCACGTCGTCGTTGTGAATCAGCACGCGGTACGGCGGCTCGACCCACAGCAGTTCTTCTTTCTCGACCTCGACTTCGACCTCGACGTCCGTCTGAACGTCGGTGTCGGCGTCGCGCTCGGGCGGCATGGTTGCATCAATGTTCATGGGTGAACTCGTCGTTTGCAGTGAGGTATGCATGACCGCGGCGAACGCCTTCCCGCAGCCGCATGAGCGGAGGGAGGGCAGGGATTTGCGCCGAAGGATCCGCGTCGTTGATCGCCCGGCATGTGGCCAGCACGCGTTCCAGCACGTCGTGCGCATCGAGTTCCGCGGCGGTGCGACGCGCGCGTTCGAGCCCGGCGCCGTCGCAGTGGCGATGCGCGATGCAGGCGAGTGCGACGCTGCACGAGGACGTCGGCCTGCGCAGTGCAGCCTGCACCAAGATATCGGCCGGATCGAAGCGCATGATCGGATGCGGCGTCGCCTCGCGTGACGCGCGCGCGCGCATTTCTGCGTCGATCGTCGGCGATGGCCGTGCGTCGAGCAGCTGCCAGCGCAGCGTCATCCGACGGTCGTCGGCGTTGCGCAGTGCCACGCCGCTGCGCCAGCGCAGCGGCCGCAGATTTCGCCATGCGGCGCCATGCCGCTGTTCGACCCAGCCGCTGGCTGTGGTGAGCGCCGCACGGGCTTCGCGAGCACGGCGTGGAACGACGTAGAGTGCGATCTCATCCAGCAGCAGTGGGATCTCGAACGGTGCGTCGATCTGCGCTGCGTCGATGCCGGCACTCTGCAGCATCCTCTGCGCAGCGTGCGCAGCCGAACGATCGAGCGCCCGTTGGAGTCGCGCTTTGCGCACCACGCCCTGCAGCCGTCCACGCCATGGATGTTCGATTCCCAACCGGTGCAAACGCTGCTCCAGCAGCGGCAGCAGCACGAAGCCGCCCCCGTCGATGTCGTCGAGGTCGAATATGCGCTGCCAGCGATCGAACGCCGCACTCGCAGCGGAATCGTCGTGCGCGAGGCATGCGCATAGAAGCAGAAGGTTCGGTGGACGTTCAGAATTCGACATGCCAGTTGGACTTGCGTTCGTCTTTCGCCGTTTTGCGAAAACCGAGAATACGGGAAGGCGGAACTTTGGCCATACGCCGCAGCCGCAGTTCACGCCGCGCGAGCATTTCGGGCGGCAGCGGCACGTCTTCGTAGCACGGGAAGGTGCGAATCATCGCGGTGAGGCGGGTCAGGCTCGGCATGTCGACGTCGTCGAACACGATGACGCCGCCGATGTCGAGCATGCGATGTACGTAGAAGAAGTCGTTGGCTGCGTTGTCGAAGCGATGCATGCCGTCGATGAAGGCGAAGTCGCAGCGTTTCCCTTCGGCCAGCATGCGTGGCAGGGCGATCTCGGATTTCGCCTCGTGCAGGCGGTATCGATCGCCGTAGCCCGCGCGTGACATGTTGGCTCGGCCGATGTCCTGCCAGTCCGTACTCTGTTTCGGATCGATGATGTCGTATTCGACGTCGGTCCAGTCTTCGATGGCATCGCAGATGAACATGGTCGAGATGCCGAAGGCGAAGCCGACTTCGATGATGTGCTTCGGCCGAACGTCGCGCACCCATGTCGAGAGAATCGCCCCTTCGAGTTCGGGAAGATTCGCACGCAGCGGCACCGATGCACCGCCGACGTCGCGTACGCTTTTCGTGTCGAAGATTTCACGCAGGATCGTGTTCATCACACAAGATAGTGCCCGGCCAGCAGCGCCAGGCGTTCGCGTGCCTCGGGGGTGATGCGCTCGCGCGCGGTCATCACTGCGTGGCGCATGGCACCGGCGGTTTCGTGCGGCAGCGACGGCGCGGCGTCGATGATGCGGGCGATCGCCTGCTGTGCCAGCGCGAGGTTGCGATGCATGCGCTCGATCACCATCTCCACGGTGACTTCGCCTTCTTCTTCGTGCCACACGTCGTAGTCGGTGACGTGCGCCATGATGGCGAAATCCATCTCCGCCTCGCGCGCGAGAAAAGCTTCCGGGCACGCCGTCATGCCGATGATGTCGCAGCCCCACGTGCGAAAGGCGTGGCTCTCGGCCTTGGTGCTGAAGCGCGGGCCTTCGATCGTGACGAGCGTGCCGCCGTCGTGCACTGTGCCGCCGGATGCACGCACGGCGTCGACGACGGCGCGGCGCAGGCTGCGCGAAAACGGCTCGCCGACCGACGCGTGGCCGACGATGCCGTCGTCGTAAAACGAAGCGGCGCGCTTGCCCTTCGTGAAATCGAACAGCTGATCGGGCGCCACGATGTCGCGCGGCTTCATCTCCAGGCGCAGGCTGCCACACGCGCTCACGCTCACGACGTGCCGCACACCGAGCGATTTCAGCGCGTAGATGTTCGCGCGGTAGTTCACTTCGCTCGGGTTGCGGCGATGGCCGCGCCCGTGCCGTGGCAGGAACGCGACGCGTCGGCCGTTCAGCACACCGACGATGACGACGTCCGATGGTTCACCGAACGGCGTGCGCACCACGACTTCTTCTACGTCCGTCAAGCCCGGCATCGCATAGAGTCCGCTGCCGCCGATCACGCCGAGGGAAATGGGATCACTGCTCATGCATCGATTGTAGAGCGGGCGCAGGCAGAATAGAATCTTCGCCCATGATGCGTGTGACGGCGTGGGCGGCCGGTTTAATTATTCTCGGTGGTCTGTTCGGGTTGAGCGTGGTGAGCGGATCCGCGCTGCCATGGCTGGCGGCGGCGCTGCTCGGCGTGGCGCTGCTGTGCGCGCGCGTCATCATGCTGAACGGCCCGGCCGAGCTGCGCGCGCTCGTCACGGATGTCGTGCGTTCCCTCGACGAGGTGCTGGCTCGCGTCGGTCGTGAGCGAACGCCGCAGCCGCGTCCGGTCGCCGCCGGTGTCGATCGCGAGGGTGAGTGGTCGGTTTCTGCGAATTCCCGCAGTGCAGGAATCCGACGCTTCGATGTCTCGCTGCTGGCGCGGCGCGCGTTCACGGCGCTCGATGCGGTCGACGCTGCGCCTGCAGCAAACGACGGTGCACTCACGCTGCGACAGAAAATTGCCGTCGTCGCTGCACTCGTCGCGTTCGGTGCGCCGCTCGCGCTGCGCCTGTTTCGCCTCGCCGATTTTCAAGCCGAGCCGTATGGCGATATCAACATCGTCTTCGAATCGGTGCAGGAAGTGCTGCGCGGCGACTGGCCGTTCCGTTTTACGCTGAGCAGCGGGCCGCTGTATCACTATCTGATCGCGCCGCTGGTGACGCTGTTCGGCTTCGATTACCTCGGCATCAAACTGGCTTCTGTGGTCGTCAGCCTGCCGGTGCTGTGGTTCGTGTATGCGTTCGGACGCAGCGCGGTCGGGCACGCTTTCGGCCTGCTGGGTGTATTCATCGCCGGCGTGTCGTCGTGGCTGCTGATTTTCAGCCGCCTCGGAAATTCGCAGATCGTCGTGCCGCTGCTGGTGATGGCGGCGCTGTGGGCGGCGGTGCAGTTTCTGCGCACCGGCCGCACGGCGTACGTCGTCGCCTGCGCCGCCGTCAGCGCGCTCGGCTTGTACGGCTATCCGCAGTCGTTCGTGATTGCGCCGACGATGCTGGCCACGCTGCTCGTGCTGAAGGTGTGCGGACATGTCGTATCGTGGCGTGCACTGGGGCAGTTCGGGCTCACGTTCGCGCTGCTCGCGCTGCCGTTCGTGCTGCTGCTGGCGGAGGACGCCGGCAACATCACCGGCCCATACATCTTCAGCAAGATCGAGGGCGTTGAAAATCCTCTGGCGTCGCTGGCGACGAACTTCGTGAGTTCGATGGCGGCATTTCACGTGAAGGGGGACAGCGTGTTTCGCAGCAACCCGGTCGATCAACCGCATCTCGATGTGTGGAGCGGCCTGTTCATGCTGGCCGGCATCGTGTTCTGGCTGCGCCGGGATCTGCGGCGCTGGTTTCCGCTGCTGTTCGTGCCGTTCCTACTTCTGCAGTCGGCGTCGATGCTGGTGGTGAACTTTCAAGCGGAAGTGCCTTCGGCGTCGCGCACGCTGGGCGTGGCGCCGATCGCGTATCTATGGGCGGCGAGCGGTGTGTGGTGGATGGCCGTCGAGCTGCGGCGCAGGCTGCCGCGCGCCGGGACGTTCGCGGCGAGTGCGGTCGTCGGCGTCGCGCTCGTGCTGATCACGCAGGCGAATGTGCAGCGCTACTTCGTCGACTACGGCGACGGGCTGCCGTACGGAAATACGCCGATCGCGCGCACCGCCGTGAACTATCTGGACACGCTGCCGGCCGAGACGAATGTGTATCTGTTTCACTGCTGCTGGGAAGGGAGCATGCCGGAGCCGCTGAGCATTCAGTTCGACATGCGCACGCCGCGCCGGCTCGTCGAGATCACCGAGCGGACGCTGACGTGCGACATGCTCGATGCGCAGATCACGCGGCCGGCGGTGCTGCTGTGGGATTTTCACTACCCGCTGCCCGATCCGAATCTGCAGGCGTGCGCGCAGCGCCTGCCGGCGCAGCTGCACGTGGCGCCGAATGGGAAGCCGGCGTTTTACGCGGCGGTGGTGCAGCCCTAGCGTCAGTCGGTGGTGATGCCGCCGCAGGCCACCCCGGCGCGCGGCAGTTCGCGCTTCAGGAAGCGCGCGCGTGCCGCGGCGCGCGGTGCGTGCGGGTCGAGCGCCAGCGCCGTCGCTTCCACGAACAGGCGGGTTCCGTCGTGCGCGCGGATGCAGTGATGCTGCGCAAGTTCGACGGCGCGGCCCAGACAAGCGTCGAAGTCGTCGATGAGTGCGCCGGCGATGCCGCGGCCGCGCAGGGTGCCGTCGTTTTCGTACGCCCGGTCGAGGTGAATTTCCCCGACGGCGTGCAGGCCGGCGCGCCGCGCCGCCAGGAACAGATGCGATTCCGCCGGGGCGACCAGCGCGAGCGATGGGTCGAGTTCGGCGATGGCGGCGGCGACGGCCGCGGCGACGTCGGGGTCGGTCGACGCGAACGCCTGCAGCGTGCCGCGCAGCCGCACGAAGCGCAGCGCGGTGCCTTCCTCTGTGCACAGGCGCTGAAAGGCCGACGTCTGGCGGCGCACTGCGTTCGCCAGCGATTCGGCGTCGACGATGGCCACGCGCATGCCGAGCGCGGCGCGGTCGATCGTGTCCGGTGCGGCACCGACGTCGACGCCGTGCGCCATGCACAGGCGCACGCAGTGACGCTGATCGAGATCGGTGATCGACTGCGCGCCGCAGGCGACGGCGGCGGCGTGCAGCGCCGGGATGAGTGCGTCGTCGTCGACGAGGCCGTCGCCGCATTCGGCGATGAGTGTGAAAGGCATCGAAACGAAATTATCATTCGCCCCCTATGTTCGGAGAGCTTTTCGGAGCGCTGGTGTCTCTCGTGAGTGCGATGGTGTGGGGCAGCGGGGATTTTTTCGGTGGCCTGGCGTCGCGCAAGGTGAACAGCCTGCACGTGGCGGTGTTCGGTGGGGCGGTGGGATTGGCAATGCTGACACTGCTGGCTATGGTGTACGGCGAAGGGTTGCCGGATGCACGCAGCGCGCAGTTCGGAGTCGTGGCCGGCTTGTGCGGGCTGCTCGGGCTGGCGTCGTTGTACCAGGGATTGTCGCTGGGGGCGTCGAGCGTCGTGGCGTCGATTTCGACGGTGCTGGCGCAGGCGCTGCCGGTGGCGTATGCGGCGGTGCTGTACGGGCTGCCGGGTCCGCTGCAGCTGGCCGGATTCGCGCTGGCGGTGATCGGCTGCCTGCTGGTGACGCGCACCGGCTCCGGCGATGCGGCGGCGGTGGCGACGGGCGTGCGCTACGGCGTGTTGTCCGGGATCGGCTTCGGCGGCTTTCTGATTTGCATCGCCGAGACGGCGAGCGCACACGTGTTCGGTTCGCTGGCGGTGGCGCGCGTGGCGCTGGTGGCGACGGCGCTGCTGGTGCTGACGCTGGTGCGGCGCGAGCGGCTGGAGCGCGCGGCGGCGAGCGTCGCGGCCGCGGCCGCCGGCCTGTTGGACGCGGGCGGCAACGTGCTGTTTCTGGTGGCGCGGCAGTTCGCGCGGCTGGACGTGGTGGTGGTGCTGGGCTCGCTGTATCCGATCGCCACGATCCTGCTGAGCCGCTTCGTGCTGAAGGAGCGCATCGCGCCCGTGCAGTGGGCGGGGATCGTCGTGTGCGGCGTGGCGGTGGGGATGATCGTGGCGTGAATTGTTATGCGGTACCCGGCTTCTTAGAAGCCGGGTACCACATAATCCAGCGCCTCGCCGAGGCTGCGCGCCGGCAGCAGCTGCAGGCCGGCCGGCGGCTGCTCGATGGCGCGCGCGGTTTTCGGGATGATCACGCTGCGGAAGCCCAGCCGCGCGGCCTCGTTCAGGCGCTGTGCGATCTGCGACACGCTGCGGATTTCGCCGCTCAGGCCGACTTCGCCGACGATCGCCATGTCCTGCGGCA
>JBIIIA010000380.1:0-3636 GCA_044235195.1 Thermoflexales bacterium | reverse complement strand
GATGCGCATGCCGTCGATCGTGGCCAGATTCTCGACGTCGCCGCCGCGCAGGCCGGCGCGCGCCGCCGGGCCGCCGGTGACGACCTCGACCAGGTAGACGCCGCGGTCGATGTTCACGCCGAGGCGCTCGCCCGCGCTCGACAGATCGATCGCGCTCATCGTGGCGCCGAAGTACGGATAGCGCACGCGCCCTTCCTCGCGCAGCTGGGCGACGACCTTCTTGACCGTGTTCGACGGCACCACGAAGCCGATGCCGCTGTTCGACGGCTGGCCGTTCGCTCCGCCGTCGTTGTTCGTGCGGATGGCGGTGTTGACGCCGATCACGCGTCCGCGTGAATCGAGCAGCGGGCCGCCCGAGTTGCCCGGGTTGATCGCAGCGTCGGTCTGAATGATGTGGCGGTTGGCGAAGCGGCTTTCCGTCGGCAGGCTGCGGCCGAGCGCGCTGACGATGCCGAGCGTCATCGTCCCTTCGAGCCCGAACGGGTTGCCGATCGCGATGACGCGCTGGCCGACTTTCACGGCATCCGAATCGGCGAGCTCGACGGCGACGAGCGTGTCCGCCGGGCGATCGACCTTCAGCAGCGCCAGGTCGCTGAACGGATCGGTGCCGACGACTTCGGCCTGCGCGATCGATCCGTCGGCGAAGACGACCGACACTTCGTCCGCGCTCTCGATGACGTGGTTGTTCGTGACGATGTAGCCTTCCGTATCCACGACGAAGCCCGATCCGACGCCGCCGCCCATCGGATTGTCCGGCGATCCGGTGGTGATGCGAATCGACACCACGGCCGGGTTGACGCGTTCGTAGAGATTGATCAGCACCATCTCCTCGCCGTCGAACTGGGTGCGCATGTCGTCCGGCACGGCGGTGGGCGTCGCGGCGATGGGGACAGGCTGGCGCGTCGGCTGTGCGTTCACCTCGACTTCGGTCGGCGCCGCCTGTTCCTGCGCCGTCGGCTGCTGCCTGCGTTCCGCGCCGGGTTCCGGTGTGGCCGTTGGCGCGGAGGCGGAGCGGGATGTGCTGCGATCGAGCGCCTGGCGCAGGATTGCAGCCGGCGAGGGCAGAAATCCGCACGCCATCGTGAATGCGGCGAATGCCGACATGCCAGTGACGAGGATTTTGTTGTTCATGCTAGTTACCTCTGACCAGGCTGGCGGTCTGCCGCAAGTCTGGCTCTCTATAATCCGATGACAGTTTCGGCGAATCAAGAGCCGAATGTCATATTGCGATGTAAATCTTTATGGATGTTGTTTAGCAGCCCCTGAAGATCGGTTGAATGTTGGCGAAACGGCGGGTGGCCACTCCCGAGCGAATAAACCGCGAATCACGGCATCGCCCGCCGCCCGAAGGGCGGCGGGCGATGCCGTGATTCGCGGACTCCGCTCGGAGTTGGCTGCTCCTGTATTCGCGAAGCGGGGACGAACGGTGCAATGAATACGCTGGATACATTGGAGAGCCGTGATCGATGGCGCTCGGCATGGGAACTAGCGACGAGTGGGGCGCTGCTGTCGCTGTTCACGGTGATCGTGTTCATCATCGGGGCAGCGATGGCCTTTCTGCCGCAGACGCCCGATGCGAACGGAGTGATGTCCGTCGAGCAGTGGCGCGCCGTCGCGCAGCTGCGCCTCGGCGACTGGTTCGCGCCGCTCGACGTGTTCGGCCTGCACGATGTGCGCGGGGTGCGCTGGCTGCATGTCCCGATCATCGTGCTCATCGTGATCGTGCTTCTGCGCATCACGGAACGCGCGCTGCGCCTGTGGAAGGAGAGTGCGGCGCAGACCATTGCCGACGGCCTGCGCCTGCGCGTGACGGACGCGGCGCCGGATTTCGAAATGCAGAGTGCGCTGCTGCGCGCGCGGCGGTACCGCGTGCGCATCGACGGTGACGCGTTGCTGGCGACGCGCGCGCCGTTCGCCGAGATCGCCTCGCTGGTCATGCACGGCGGACTGCTGTTGTTCGCGGCGGCGCTGCTGGTCGACATTCATTTCGGCTGGGACGTCGTCGGCGTGCGCGTGGTGAGCGGCGGCCCGCGCGTCGTGATGGTCGAAAACTATGCGGTGAGCCTGGCGGAGGGCGCGGCGCAGCCGAATGCGGCGGCGCTGCTCATCGAGCCGGGCGAACGTCCGGCGAGCCCGGTGGTGGGTGAGGCTGCGACGGCCGTAGGCGACGTGCGCGTGGCGCTGCGCAGCATGTCTGCGGGATATTACGTCTCGGCGACGTCGGCGGACGGCCGCGCGCTGACGATTCGCACATCCAATTACTTGTCGCCCACGACGAGTGCTGCGGTGGATTTTCGCGGCGAAGGCGGCGTGACGGTCGCTGTGCCCGAGGCGCGCCTGGTGGTGTCGCTGCTGCGAGCGCCCGGCGGCGGCGCCGATCAGCTGCGCGTGTACAGCGTCGGCGCAGCGGAGAAGGTGATCTTCGCCGCGGTCGAGCCGCGCATGACCATCGGCGACGTCGTGCTGCAGTTCGCGCCGCTGGCCGTCGCCGAAGTGGACGCCAGCCGCCGGCCGGGAGCCGTTGCGGCGGCCCTCGGCCTCGCTCTGGCGCTGGTCGGTGCGGCTGTCGGTTTGCGCTGGCCGATGCGCCGCATCGCCGTGCGCCGCAGCGGGCCGTGGGTCGAATTCTTCGCCGACGGCCGCAGTGTGCGCACGGACGTGTCGGCGATCTCGACTCCGGCGAGCGAGGGCTGACGCTATCATCGAAACCGATGACGCTCCGTCGCTTCGCCCCTGCGCTGTTTTGTCTCATCGCGTTCGCGCTCGCCGTGCCGATGCTCGGAGCGCGCAGCCTGTGGGGTGACGAGGCGTTTTCGGTGTGGGCCAGCCGGCAGAGCGTCGCTGATCTGCTGCGCGGCCTCGACGCGCAGCCTCCGTTGTATCACCTGCTGTTGAAGCTCGGCCGCGCCGGCTTCGGCGAATCGGTGTTCGCCCTGCGCTTCGTGTCGGTGCTGTGCGTCGTGGCTGCGGTGCCGTTCGTGCATCGCGCGGCGCGCGCGCTCGCCGGCCCGTCGGCGGCGCGCCTGACGACGCTGGCCGTCGCGCTGTCGCCGATGGCGACGTACTACGCGCAGGAGGCGCGCATGTACGCGCCGGCGCTGCTGTTCGTCTGCGCTGCGATGGCCGTCACCGCGCGCGGCCTGGCGCACGGCGCGCTGCGCACACGCCACTGGGTGGCGCTGGTGTTCGCCTCGCTCGGCGCACTGTTCTCTCACTTCTTCACCGTGCCGATTCTGGCGGTGAATGGGCTGGCGCTGCTGGGGGAAGAGAGGAGAGAGGGGAGAGGGAAGAGAAAAGAGGGGAGAGAAAAGAGAAAAGAGAGGAAGTCGTGCACCCTCATCGATTCTCTCTTTCCTCATTTCTCTTCCCTCACTCCTCATTCCTCTTCCCTCCCCCCTCTCCCCTCTCCCCTCTTTCCTCTCCTCGCCGCGCACGCCGCCATCGCGCTGGTCTTCGGCGCGTGGTTCTTCGGCGTGCAATGGCGCGTGCTGACGCGGGCGAGCCCGACGCGCGCGGCCGGGCTGCCGCCGGTGCACGAGATCGTGGACAACGTGCAGCGCGGCCTGGCCGGCCTGGTGTTCGGGCTGAAATTCGAAGCGTGGCACGCGCCGGCGGCGATCGCGCTGTTCGTCGCGG